>JAMDDA010000052.1 GCA_023488925.1 Actinomycetota bacterium | reverse complement strand
CCCCCGAGCGCCCGGCGCGCGGCCCAATCCAGCCAAGGGAAGGCCGCCAGCAGCGCCGGCAACACTTCGGGCCGGTAGAGAACGAAGAAGGCGAAAACCACACCCATTCCCAGGACCGGCGCAACCACCGCGGAGAGCCCAGGAGTGGCCCCGGCGAACGCTCCAACGGCGGCCGCCAGCACGCACGCCGTCACCCGGACGGCCACGGTCCCGGGGCCTTGCCGGACCGAAGAAGGCAAAGCCGTCTCGGTAACCGTGCCGTAGTCGGCACCGGGAAGGGCTCCGGCGACGATACCGGCTAGCCTCCCCGCCAGACTCGCGCGCCACCCGGTGATCAGCCGAGGTCCGGCCGCCACCATCACCACCCCCGCGACGCCCAGAGCGGCGAACCCGACGAGAGCGACGGCCTGGGCGCCTCCGCTCCGGAGCGCGGGATCAGTCGGACCGACCCACTGACCGGTAACGAGTCTCGTCACGGAGAAGGCCGTCAGTCCGCCGCCGATCACCGCAAGCCAGCGGCCTTCTCCGAGCGCGGAGACCCCCGTCGCCACCCCGGCCCGCCGTGCCCAACGTCCCGGGAGGCCGTGCCCCAAGAAGCGAACGGTCCGAGCGTACGAGAGACCGGCGGCCCGCTCGGTCAGCGAGGCCGCGCCCACGCCCAGACGCCGCGGACGCGCGGAGGCCGGCGACAGGAACAGGCTCCCGGACACGGCCTTCCCCCAGACGAGTCCCACCCAGGCCAACAGGTGCCCGGTGAGAGACGCCGCCCACGCCGCGGAGAGCCACGGACCGGCGGAAGCGGCCAGGCGGCCGCTCAGTGAAGCGCTCCAGAGGCGAGCCACGCCTTCTACCCGCCTACAAGCTCGACACCCATGATCTGGGTCTTCACCTCGTATCCGGGGCCGATCAACGTGAGCACTTTCCCGACCCGCAGCGGAACGCTGCCCGCACGGATGGTCGATGCCGACACGGCACCGCGGCCGCGGATCACCACGGTGACGTCGGAGAACACCGGCGAAGGCCGGCTGAAGAGGTTGCCCCGGTCATCGGCAACCTCCGTGGGGGTGGGTTCGACCGAAAACGACTCGATGCGGCCGAGAGGAGTGCCCGCGTCGTCGTGAACCACGTCGCCCTCCTTGAACTGGGCGAAGGTGGCCCTGCGGACCTTCTCCACCGTCAAGGTCAGCCGGTAGTCCTTCTCCGCCCCGGTGCCGGCGGCGAACCGGATGTAAGCGAAGGCGACGAGCGCGAGCAGAAGCAGGACGACGACAAGGTCGACAACGCTCACCTTGCCGAAGAGGCGTCCGCGGTCGTCGAGGAAGGGACTCATGGCCACACTCCGAAGGTTCTCGAGCTTGGTGTAGGGCGGCGATGGGTGAACCCGCCGAATTCTAGCCGAATCGGGAGGAGTAAACCACCGGGAGGCAGCCGCCCGGGGACTCCGGCCCGAGCAGGGAACCGCCGACGGCATGCCCCCGCGCCCCCGATTCTACGCCGTCGTCCCGCGCGACGCCTCCGGCAGCACCGGCGCCTCGCGGCGGTGCGAGATGCGCTTCGTCCCCCGCGACGCCTCCGGCGGCACCGGCGCCGCTCTTCTCAACTCTCCCTCGAGGTGATACAAAGCCGCGAGAGACCGTGCCGCGAAGGAGGCCAGTGGATCCCGACCCGACCCGACTGGGGCACGTCCCCACCACCCGCCGTCGCTTCCTGGGCCTGCTCGCGCTGGCGGGGACCGCCGCGCTCGCGGGGTGCTCGGGGGTGACCGAGCCCCTGAAGGAAGCCGCCGACTCCGCCACCAAAGCGGTCTCCCGGAGCGACCCGCCCGTCCTGCCGGGCACCGGCCCGGAGCCCGCGAGCTTCGTCCCTCCGCTCCCCGTGGCCCGCCCGAGCCGCTTCACCGACCCCTTGGAGCTGGATACCGACGTGTGTGTCGTGGGCGGCGGCGCAGCGGGCTGCGCCGCCGCCACGACCGCCGGCCGCCTCGGCATGCGCACCACTCTTCTGGAGGAGTCGTACTGCTTGGGAGGCAACGTCACCCGCGGACTGGTGAACCTCGACAAGGTCACCTGGGGGGGGACCGAGTCCCTGGTGGCCGGCTACTTCCGCGAGCTCATCAAGGACCTCGAGGCCGAAGGCCAGGCGGTCTACCCCAGTGCGGCGACCCACTTCGCCGTTCCCTACGAGGCCGACGCTCTCAGGCACACCGCCCTGCTCCTGGCCCGGCGGGCCTCGGTCGACGTGCGCTTGGGCGCACGCGCCGCGTGGGTGGAACGCACGGGCACCCGCATCCAGGCCGTCTGGGCCGAGGAACAGGGGCGCATGGTGCGGGTACGCGCCCGGGTCTACCTCGATTGCACCGGCGACGGCCACGTGGGTTACATGGCCGGCAACGGCTACTGGTTGGGCGACCGCGGATACGGCCGGATCCAGGGCCAGACGCTCAGCTTCTACGCCGGCCCGGTGGACTGGCTCAAGCGCGTGGAGTACGCTCGCAGGACCGGGGGGCTGACGAACGAGTACCAGGTGATCGGGCTCAGAGACTTCATGTACCGCATCGCGGCCACGGGCCGCGTGGAGGGCCGGCCGCAACGCGGCCTGCTCATCAACCGCAACATGGAGCCGACGTTCGTCTCCGTCTCGGGCAGCGAAATCTACGCAAACCATTTGGCGCCGGACTCCATACCCAAGATCATGACCATGCTCCAGAAACAGAACTACCAGATCCACGCCGCCTGGCCCAGAGCCATCGACACCGGAGATATGCGGGTCGAGGCCAGCGCCTCGTGGGTGGCCGAGATGCAGCGGCCGGCCA
>JAMDDA010000187.1 GCA_023488925.1 Actinomycetota bacterium | reverse complement strand
ATGGGGGTTGCAGGTTCAGGGCTCGCACCTATAATGGAAGCGACAGCCCGGATCCGGTCCAGTGCCACCGCCGGGGGGTGCTGGCGCCATCGTCGTCGGAGGAGGTGCCACGTGACGATCCGTAAAGTGCGGAAGGAATCATCGAGCCTTTGCAAGTGCCATAGTTCCTGCTAGGAGCCGGGCGAGACGGCTCTCCGAGAGACCCCCGGTGCGCCTGGGCGCCGTTCCGGGGGTTTCTCTTTGGTGCGGACCCGTTCGCTCTCGGGGCGGCCCATGTTTGAAGGGTCCGTGTCGGTGGTACGACGGGGCGCAGACGTAGCCTGGAGTGGGAGGGAGGCGGCGATCGGGGAGACGCAAGGGCATACGCCCCAGTGGATGCTCGCGGTGGATCTGGACCTGTGTACGGGTTGCCAGGCATGCGTGGCCGCCTGCTTCGCCGAGAACAACATCGGCGTATCCGGCGGGGAGCAGGTGGCCATGGGCCGGGGGCGGCACTGGATCAAGGTGGAGCGGTACTGGGAGCGTAGCGAATTCCCCGATGTGAAAGCTCGTTTTCTCCCGCTCATGTGCCAGCAATGCGGGAACGCCCCCTGTGAACCCGTCTGCCCGGTGTTCGCCTCGGTGCACTCCAAAGACGGACTGAACAGTCAGGTCTACAACCGCTGCATCGGCACCCGCTACTGCGCTCAGAACTGTCCTTACAAGGTGCGGGTCTTCAACTTCTTCGCTCCCGAGTTTCCCGCCCCCCTCGAGCAGCAGCTGAACCCGGACGTCACCGTGCGCCCCGTGGGCATCATGGAGAAGTGCACCTTCTGTGTGCAGCGCATCCGCCGGGCGCGGGAGGAAGCCCGGGTGGAGGGCAGGGAGCTGGTCGACGGCGAGATCGTGCCGGCCTGCGCCCAGACCTGCCCGCCCGGGGCCATCGTCTTCGGCGACGGCGCCGATCCGGAAAGCCGGGTGGCGAAGCTCTTCCGGTCGGAACGGGGGTTCCGGCTTTTCGAAAGCCTGAACACGAAACCCTCTGTGGTCTACCTCGGGAAGGGAGAGACCAGGGATGGCTGAGGGCGCGCGGCCGGCTCCACCGTCCCCGGCAGCGGACCCGGCGCCTTCTCCGGAGGAGTCTGCCCGCCTGCTCGCGGCCGCCGGCGTGAAGACCACCCCGGCGGCCACGGAGGCCGAACTGGCCCGGCTCGATCGGGAGCTCGACGACCAGGTCTTCCGCGCCATGAGCAGCATCAGCCTGCGCTTCGTTCTCTTGGTCCTTGCGCTGGGGGGGATCGTCGCCTTCGGTGCCTTCGCCTTCGGCTACCAGCTGTACAAAGGTATTGGAGTGACCGGCCTCAACCGCCCCGTTTTCTGGGGGTTCTACATCACGAGCTTCGTCTTCTGGATCGGCATCAGTCACTCGGGGACACTGGTTTCGGCCATTCTGCGCGTACTCCAGGTGGAGTGGCGCCGGCCCCTGACCCGGGCCGCCGAAGCCATGACCGTCTTCGCCCTCATGATCGGCGGACTCTTCCCCATTATCCACCTGGGTCGCAACTGGCGCTTCTACTGGATGATCCCCATTCCGAACAACCGGGGGCTCTGGCCCAATTTCCGTTCGGCTCTCATGTGGGACCTGCTTGCCATCCTCACGTATATCACGACCAGCGCCCTCTTCCTTTACTTCCCCCTCGTCCCCGACCTGGCGGCCGCCCGCGACCGCTCCCGGGGCCTGCGCCGGAAGATCTACGGAACGCTCGCTCTCGGCTGGCGGGGCACCCAGCAGCAGTGGCACCGCCTGCACCTGGGCATGCGTATCTTCACGGTAGTGGTCATCCCGGTGGCCGTCTCCGTGCATTCCATCGTCTCTTGGGACTTCGGCATGACCTTGGTGGAGGGTTGGCGTAGCACCATTTTTGCGCCCTATTTCGTCATCGGGGCCATCTACTCCGGGGTGGCCGCGCTGATCAGTGTGCTCATCGTGGTGCGTCGGGCCATGCATCTGGAGAGCTATCTCACTGCACGCCACATCGATCGCATGGGCAAGGTGCTGTTGGCCGTCGCGGTGATCTGGTTCTACTTCTTCTGGTCGGGCTTCCTCACCGACTGGTATGGGGGGAGCGCCGTCGCCCGAGAGCTCCAGCGCCTGCACACAGTGGGGGCCATGGCGCCCCTGTTCTGGACGATGCTCGTGGCCAACATGGCCGTTCCCTTCCTGTTCCTGTGGTTTCGCCGGGTGCGTACCAACATGGCGGCCATGCTCGTCATCAGCCTGCTCGTCAACGTGGGCATGTGGATCGAGCGCTTTCTCATCGTGGTGACCTCCCCCATGCGCAACAACCTCTCCTTCGATTGGGGCAGCTACCGGCCCGGCTGGCCGGAGATCGCCATCGCCGGTGCCACCTTCGCCGCCTTCGGTCTCCTGTACGTGGTGTTCTCGCGGGCGTTGCCGCTCATCTCGATGTGGGAGGTCAAGGAAGGATGGCGCATCGACCGCTGGCAGCGTGAGGGAGTGGTGGAGGTGGAGACCGACGTCCCCACCGCGTCCGAACCCGAGGGGGCCCGGTGAACAGGAGACGGTTCGTCACCGCCCGCGTCTTCGGAGAGCGGGGCGTCGCCGATGCCCTGCTGGCTCTGCGTCAAGCCGGTGTCTCCCGGGAGTCGATCGAGATCCTGTCCGCGGTTCCCTTGCCGGACCCGGTGCTGGGCGGCCCCATGAGATCCACCCGGCTGCCTTTCTGGACCGGGGCCGGTCTGCTCACCGGGCTCGCCCTGGGTATCTTCTTCTCCATCGGCACGCTGTTCTTGTATCCGCGGCTCCGTGGCAGGCCCGGCAGTTGGCGTCG
>JAMDDA010000046.1 GCA_023488925.1 Actinomycetota bacterium | reverse complement strand
GAGCGACGAAGCCGACCTGCAGGGGTTCGACGTCGGGCTCGTCGCAGTGCCGACACCGGTGTCCGACGACGGCACCCCGCGCACCGAGGCGCTGCTCGCCGCCGCGGCCAGCCTCGGGCGGCATCTTCGCCGGGGCGCCGCCGTCAGCGTCGAGTCCACCCTCTACCCGGGGGCGACCGCCGGGGTCGTCGCTCCCGCTCTCGAAGCCGCATCGGGGCTCGTAGCCGGGCGCGACTTCCGGCTCGGAAGAGAAGGATGCAGCGGACTGACCGAGGGCCGCCTTGGCCGCGTCTTCCTGACGCCGGCGCTCCGTCGCCCGGAAGAGCGACCCGAGCCCGCTGTTCTTCATGCTAGATCTTCTTTCCATTCAGCACCTCTCTGGCCAGCGAGCGGTACGCGTCGGCGGCTTCACTGTGCGGAGCATACTTCAAGACCGACGACCCCTGCACCGGGGCTTCCGCGAACTTGATGGTCTTCTTGACAACGGTGCCGAACACCAGGTCACCGAAGCTGTTGCGCAGAATCTCCACGGCCTCGCTGCCGTGCAGGGTGCGCGCATCGTAGAGGGTGGGCAGGATGCCGGCGATATGTACCTTGGGATTCAGATTCTCGCGCACCAGCTCCAGGGTGCGCTCGAGTTGCGCGAGACCCCGCAACGAAAGGTACTCGCACTGCACGGGCACGATAACGGCGTCGGCGGCGGTCAGGGCGTTGATGGTCAGCAATCCCAGCGAGGGGGGCGAATCGACCAAGATGAAGTCGTAGCGGTCACGCACGGTGAGCAAAGCCTTGCTGAGGGCCCGCTCCCGGCCGATGACCGAGGCGAGCGCCAGCTCGGCACTCGCCAGCTCGATGCTGGCCACGGCCAGATCGACCTCCCGCCGGTGGATGACCTGCTCGATGTCCAAGCCTTGGACCAGGACGTTGAACATGCTGGGATGGACCTCGTCGGGATCGAGGCCTTGGCTCATGGTCAGGTTGCCCTGGGGGTCCATGTCGACGACCAGAACCCGGTGGCCCAGCTCCTCGAGCGCCACCCCCAGATTGAGGGTCGAGGTCGTCTTGGCCACCCCACCTTTTTGATTCGCGAGGGCCACAACCCGGGCCAAAGGACGTCACTCTCCTCCCGCGCTCGATGGACGCACGCCATCCACACAGAGTATACGACCTCTACGTGTTCGGGCCAAACCGCCGGATTCCTTGCCGAGCCTGTAGCAACAGCGCGAACCGGGGGCGGGATCCGCCGGCCGGCTCGGCCGAGGAAGGCGGCGGGGGTAGCGGCACGAACCGGGCGGACCGGCGGTGAACCACGATGCGGCCGGGCGGCCCCGACCGCGGCCGCGCCGCGGCCTCAGTTTCCCGCGACCCCCTCCGGCACGGCCTGAGTGGCCGTGAACGCGCGGAGCTCCCGCAGGTAGGCCATGTTGTCGGGCACACGCTCCCAGCCGTGGCTCAACAAGAATCCTTCGAGACGGTGCTTCGGATTCGGCCGCAGCCGGCTCAACCGGTAGAAACGGTGGTGCGCCTCCATGGTGGCCTGCTGCAGTTCCCAAGGCGTCATGTTCTTCGGCCAGAACACCACGTGGTGCCCGTCGTACAGACTCCAGTTGTTGGTGAAAACACGGCCTTCGCGGCGCAGGCGCTCGGTCTGCCGCGTACCGGGGAGCGGGGTGAGCACCAGAAACTGCGCCGAGCTGATACCGGTCTCGATGGTGAAATCCACGGTACGATCGATCGACTGCAGGGTGTCGGTGTCGGAGCCGAGCACGAACATGCCGTGGGTCTTGATGCCGTACTCGTGCAGGGCGGCCAAACCGCCCTTGATGTCGTCCAGGCTCTGGTGCTTGTTGAAGGCCGCCAGGGTTTCCGGGTTGGCCGACTCCAGCCCCAGGTACACCAGGTAGCAGCCCGCCTCGGTCAGCAGCCGCAACAGCTCGTGGTCCACTCGGCCGCCCTTGTACACCGAGTCGACCCGGATCTGGGCGGAGAAGGGCACCTCGAGGCCTTCCCGGATCATGCGGGCGAGAAGCGCCTTGGTTCGTCTCTTGGAGAGGATGAAGTTGTCGTCGTAGAAGAACACGGTCTTCGGCTGACTGACCCGCAGAGCCTCGAGCACCTTGCCCTCGGGCTCGGTGCGCACCCGGCGGCCGAACATCATGATCACCGAGCAGAACTCACAGTCGTGCGGGCAACCGCGGGAGGTGAGGAAGGGCGTGGGGCTGATCTTCTCCCGGTGGTCGACCAGGTCCAGGTCGGGAGAAGGCAGATCGGCCAGTGAATCGAGCAGAGGCCGGGGCTCGTTGTGTACCTTGCTCCCGTCGGGGCCCCAATACGACAAGCCCGCGACGGTCTGCAACGGCCGCCCGTTCTCGAGGTGTTCCACCAACTCCAAGAGGGTCTTCTCCCCCTCTCCGCGCACCACGTAATCGCAGAACTCCAGACCCTCATCGGGCTCGAAGGACACATGCGGCCCGCCCATGACGACCGGGATGCCCGCCCGCCGAGCCCGTTCGGCATACCGATAAGCCTTCATGGAGGTGGAGGTGATGGTGGAGATCCCCACCAGATCGCAGCTCATGATACGGGCCCAGTCGATGTCTCCCAGGGCCTCCACGTGCACACGCACGTCGTGTCCGCGATCCCGCAACAAGGCGCCCAGCAGGGGGAGACCCAGCCGCACCTGCTTGACGAAGCTATATATGTGAAACCCAGGCGGCGCTGGCTCGACCAGCGAAATCTTCACACGCGCACTCCCGCTTACACGACAACGATACGCACCACGATACGCTCGACCGGCGCCAACGACAACCCTTCGGCCCGGCTTACCCGGCCACGTCGACCGTGAAGACCCAATACGACAAGCCCGC
>JAMDDA010000010.1 GCA_023488925.1 Actinomycetota bacterium | reverse complement strand
GGGGGATGATAATCGTGGGGATCGTCTTTGTCGTGCGGGCGCTCACGACGAGCGGCCGTCATGCCCAGACCCATCAGGAGGCGGCTCCACCACACCCGGCCCCGGGAGCCCTCCCCACGGATGCGGCGGCACCCCGCCCCGAAGCCCTGCGCATTCTCGAGGAGCGCTATGCCCGGGGTGAAATAGACCGGGAGGAGTTCCTGGCCCGGAAGAGGGACCTGCTCGGCTGACGGCCCCGGCCCGCTAAGAGGCCGGGCCTGGCCCCGGCCCACCCGGAGGCCCCGGCCCACCCAGAGGCCCCGGCCCACCCAGAGGCCCCGGCCCGGGGCCGGCCCGCTCAGAGTCCCCGCTGGGCGACGACGCTCAGGAATTCGCCGAGGTGATCCAACGCTTCCCGCTTCAGGGAGTAGTGGATCCACACCTTGTCCCGGCGCGCCTCCACCAGCCCGGCCTCGCGCAGCAGCTTCAAGTGGTGACTGATGGTGGGCATGGACACGTCGAAGAGCTCCGTGATCTTGCACACGCACACCTCCGTGGACCCGCAGCAGGCGTCGTCCTGCACACCGTAGGCCTTCTTGTCGGCGAGCAGCTGGACGATGCCCAAGCGGATCGGGTGAGCCAACGCCTTGAGGGCCTGCACCGTCCGCGGGTCGCTCTCGGGAGTAGAGGGAACGGGCGACTCGGACACGGGCCGTTCAGCTTCCGTGTCCCTTTCTAGAATTGGAGAGTTCATCTCGGTACCCCCCTGGCTCGTGAGCCGTCTCCGGGCCGGACGGCCTCACGATCGTCTTGTAGTGTTCGCAACGTACGTAACCAATGAATGTACAGAATAGCAGCCCATATGCTTTCTTGTCGAAGTATCGGCGAACGCCGCCCGCGGCGCTTGTTGTGGCAGCGAAATGAGTGCTGCGTCGACGGAGACGAGCACGATCGCTGGGCCGCGGGCTGGGCGTCGGGCTGGGCGTCGGGCTGGGCCGTGTGTATACTGTATGCGCGCCGGAGGCCAATCCGGGTACGCCGCAGAGAAGGGTCGCCCGGCCTCGTGGCCATGCCACCCCGTGAGTCGCAGACTTTCGGGAGCGGCTCCGGCCTCCGTTCGTCCGCGGTAAGACAGGGAAAGGGAGTTCTCCATGGCGCGTATTGTCAGAGGCGGCCTCATCCAGGCGGCCAACCCCATCCCCGGCGATGACGACCTCCCGGCGATCAAGAAAGCGATGATCGACAAGCACCTGCCCTTGATCGAGGCGGCCGGCAAGCAGGGGGTGCAGGTGCTCTGTCTGCAGGAGATCTTCTACGGGCCGTATTTCTGTCCCAGTCAGCACAGCAAGTGGTACACCACGGCGGAGCGCATCCCCGACGGGCCCACCACCCGGTTGATGATGGAGCTCGCCAAGCAGTACGGCATGGTCATCATCGCGCCCATCTACGAGGAGGAGATGACCGGCGTCTACTACAACACCGCGGCTGTGATCGACGCCGACGGCACCTATCTCGGCAAGTACCGGAAGACGCACATCCCGCAGGTGGCCGGATTCTACGAGAAGTTTTTCTTCCGCCCGGGGAACCTGGGCTATCCGGTGTTCCAGACGGCGGTGGGCACGATCGGCGTGTACATCTGCTACGACCGGCACTTCCCGGAGGGGGCGCGCGCCCTTGGACTGCACGGCGCCGAGATCGTGTTCAACCCCTCCGCCACCGTAGCCGGGCTGTCCGAGTATCTCTGGAAGCTCGAGCAGCCCGCCCACGCAGTGGCCAATGGATACTTCGTGGGGGCCATCAACCGGGTCGGACGCGAGGAGCCCTGGAACATCGGCGAGTTCTACGGGCAGTCGTACTTCGTGGATCCGCGCGGTCAGTTCCTGACGGTGGGGAGTCGTGACCAGGACGAGCTGGTCGTGGCCGACTTGAACATGGACATGATCCGCGAAGTGCGTGACCTGTGGCAGTTTTACCGGGACCGGCGACCGGACACCTACGGCGACCTCGTGGCTCCGTGAGTAAGGCGTAGCAGGCTGCTGAAAAGGGCCGGGACCGCCGCGTCCGGGGGCTGAGAACCCCCGCTCTTGGCCCTGCGTGGCGACTGGACGCAGCGTGACAGCTGGTTCCTCAGCAGCGCGCCGGCGGGCTGGTGCCCGCATCCGCGGAGCAGTCTCCCGCCTTGGGTTCCTGTTCCCCTCGGTGGCGAACCAATCCGCTGCGGGGAGCACCGCGTGGTACTCTGGTCGCGGTCGGCCCGGGCGGTGGCAGTCGACGTTCGGTCCTGCCCGTGCTCCCCTGGCAGCTGCCGGAGAAAAGGATGGCGATCTTCATGGCGGGTGCCTCGAGTCCAGGAAGAGGCGGGCGTGGAGCGGCGATCATCGCGGCGGTTGCCTTGCTTGCCTTGATGGGTTGTCGCCCGCTTGACGGAGCGAGGGCGCCCTCGCCCTCGAGCGGGGGGCCGGCGGACGGCGGCACCTCGACCTCGAGTGGTGGGCCCGTCGTCGGAGCTTCCTCCGCGCCCGCCGTGTCGCGGCCCTGGTACCTCACCCGGGGTGGCCCCGGGCAGGACCAGGGTTGGGCCGTCGCCGTGGACTCTCGGGGAGACATCTACTTCGGTACCCAGCAGCAGCCGGAGAGGGCTCCGTTCGCCGATATGGTCGTCTACAAGTTCGGGCCCGACGGGACGGAACTCTGGCAGGCGCGCTGGGGCGGGCGCTTCATGGAGAAGACCTTCGTGGTCACAGCGACCGACCGTTTCGTGTATGTCGGGGGACTGACGTACCGGTCGGCGAACCTCACGGATGCCGACATGGTGGTTCTGGCGCTCGACGCTGACAACGGGGAGCTCGCCTGGGAGTTCACTTGGGGCCAAGGCTTCGGCTACGAAGAGGTGGACGGCCTGG
>JAMDDA010000103.1 GCA_023488925.1 Actinomycetota bacterium | reverse complement strand
CCGCGTACTCGCCTTCTTGAGCGACGTCCAGAACGACGGCCGCACCGCCGGTACTGACCGGCTGCTTGCCCGAGCCATTCCAGGACTGGTCGGTCTTGCTGGTCTGGAGGTAAGTTCCGCCGATCGCCCCCGCGTCCCGGCCCGTGCTCATCGGCTCGGTGACCGCCGCCCCGCTCAGGCCCACCTGCGTCGGCTTCCCCTGCTCCACCGTGGCCGAAGCGGGCTGGGCCGGCGCCGGGAGCGCCGTTGGCGTCGGTGGCCGCACCGTGGGCGTAACCACCGCCGTCGGCGTCACAATCGGGGTCGGCGTGGAAACGGCCGCGCTCGGCGTGGGAGTCACCACCACCGTCGGCGTAATGGGCCGGGGCGTAACGGTAAGCGTGGGGGTGGGAGACGGCGTTGCCGGGGGCACGATGGTCGGCGTCGCGGTAACGATCGCGGTTGGCGTCACCGTCAGCGTCGAGGTAACCACCAGCGGCGCCAGAGTCGGCGGCGGCGTCGGACTGGCGCTTCGCGGCGACGGGCTCGTTCCGGGAATCGGCGTCTCCGGCGAGACCACCTCCACCGCGTCCGCCACCACGTAGGGCACCCGCAGCTCGGTTCCCGCCAGCGACGTCGTTACCCTGATCTCCTTGAAGGTCCCCGTGACCGATACCTCCGCTCCCTCTTTCAGCCCCTCCCCGCCGCCGCCCCAGGCCACGTGGGTGTTGCCCGAGCGCGAAGCGGGATCGGTAAACATCTGAAAATGGAAGGCGCCGTCCGGCTGGGAGCCGATGACGTTGAAGATCGTCCCCGTGAGCTCGACCCTCGATCCCACGTACCGGCCGGGGTCGGCCGCGGCCTTCGGCCAATTCTGGTTAGTCAGCGGCAGAGCGTTTTGGCTGGCCGGACTGACGGTGGTTTCGGCCGGCCCCCCGCCGAACGTGCCGCACGAAGCCAGCAGCGGCAAGACGGCCGCGACTATAACAATCGACCATGACCCGATCTTCTTCGGCAGCACTCGTCTGTCCCCAACGAAAATTACCCCCGGCAGCGCCCAAGCAATCCGACGCGGACGGCGTTGCCGGGTCGCCCGCCGGCGCGAGGCCGGTTGAGACGTCGCCCGCGCGCTCGCCACTCCCGCCAGGCGGGAATCCAGGTCCATACGTGGGCAATGCACCTTACAGATTCCCGCCCAAGCGCTAATGGCCGTGGTGGGCACGCAACATCTCGCCCGGCCACCCCCGCGGCGAAGATAGCGCCGCTTGGTCCAGAGCGGTTTACGATTTGGCTTGGCTAGCTGTAGCGCGGGGGCTTGTCCCCCGCCCACGCCCCTGCATTTCGAGGCTTCGGCGGGCCGAAGCCCTCTTTGGCACATAGCCAAATGCCTACGAAAACCGCTCTAATAGTCCGTCAGCCCGGGGGTTGGGGGTGACCCCCAAGAATCTCCTTACCCCCGGGTCGGGGTGGTGCGGCACCGATGCCCAGGCAAACTGGACCTGGACAATGGGGTGCCCTGATTGTGCCCTAGCGAGGCTCGTAGGTGCCGCAGTCGGCGTGATCCGTGTGCTTCACCACACGGATGTTCGGGGCGTGGCAGTGGGTCTTCTCGTTGTACTCGCAATCCACGACCGTGCAATTCCCTACCCAGGCCTCGTGGGCGTGTTTGCCTTCCGGTCCTCCCGGTGCGCCCATACGCATCGGATGCTTCTGCTCCATAACGCTCTCCTTCTGATGGATCGAGTAAATCAGGTGACCGAAACACGACTTAGGCTGACAACGAATCGAAGGCCGCAACAAAACTGTCCGACTGACTATTCCAGTGCAAGTTCTATGCCAGCCCGCCGCGTCTCCCACGCCCGATCCCAGAGTGCCGCCCGAACACTGAGCCATCCCACGCCCGGTGCCGCGTGGCACGCATCGTGCATCGTTAACCCGGTGCGTGTGGAAACCAGTGAAAGAAAACCAGTAAAACGTTGGGGAGGTTGAAGGTGTTCAGATTCATCACCGGTGTGATTGTTGGCCTGGGGGCGGCCTGGCTGCTGCGCAGCAAATACATGGCCGACCTGGGGGTGGAACAGCGGATGTCGGAGATCCAGAAGAAATCGGACGCCATTCTCACCGAGAGCCGGCACATCCTGCAAGAAACGAGGAAAGAGCTCATGGCCGCGGCCGAAGCCGGGCGGCAGAGCCTCCAGCACAAGGCCGACAGAATGAAGACCGCCGTCGAGCATCCCGAGGAAATCGAGCAGGAGCACGCCCAGGAGCGCGCCAAAGAGGGAGAAGCTCGGCCCACGGGGCGGGAAGAGAGCAAGACCCGAAGCATGGAGAACGAATAGCTTTCGCTTTGCAACAGCCGGACGACGATGACCTGGCCCTCCCGGCCGACAGGCTACCAACATTCGTGGCCCGAGAGACAGCCGACCTGGGCCGCGGCCGAGCGGTAGTCGGACTGAGCGGCGGGATCTACTCCTCCGACCTGAGAATACCGATATCCAGAGCAAGCTCCCCCAGTTTGCCAACACCACCTGTCCCCGAGAGGGGATCGATTCGCAGGGGCGCGGTCTCCGCCCCGGCCCCTCGTAAGGGCGACCGCCGGTCGCCCTCGGCCGTCGTCCGAGTAGACTGACCGCTGATTGACGCCGATTCCGGGATTCCGCTGATTCTCCTTCAGTATCCTACCATCCAGTATCCTACCATCGGATCGTCGTAGTGAAACGAAATGCACCTCCGTCCCCCATCGGGACGGTTCACCCCCACGCGCGTGGGGACAATCGGGGACGATCGCGTAGGCACCCTGGTGCAGGCCGGTTCACCCCCACACGCGTGGGGACAATTCAACTCTGCTGTCCCCGACTGTGAGCCAGGACGGTTCACCCCCACACGCGTGGGGACAATGACAGTTGCAGCCGCT
>JAMDDA010000172.1 GCA_023488925.1 Actinomycetota bacterium | reverse complement strand
CAAAGGCTTCCTCAAAGACCACGCCGCCCAGGTGAAGAAGCTCGGGCAGCCAACCTGCATACGCTGCCACGTACCGGAGGACTGTGAATCGTGCCACACGGCCCACATCCACCCCGGGCTCCCACCTGAGGTCCTGCAGCAGCTCCGGAGCTCGGCACCGTGAGAGGTTTTCTCAGCCGCCTCTTCAGCGACCTGCACTCCGTCTGGGAGAATCCCCAGGCCGATCCTCAGCGCACCGTGGTGTTCCTGGGCGGAGGGGTCATCCTGGTGCTCATCCTTGTCGTGGTTCTGCTTCTGCTGGTGACGGGTGAACCCGAAAGAAAACAGACCAGGCGCATCCCGTGGCGCCGGCGGATCGCCTTCGCGTACCTCGTCCCCGGAATCCTGCTCGCCCTGCTCGGCGTTTCCCTGGGGGCGGACGAGTTCGCCACCGCGCCCTCCACGTGCGCAGCGTGCCACGAGATCGGCCCCAGCCTGATCACCTGGAGCCGCGGCGCCCACGCCCGCACCGACTGCATGCGCTGCCACGGAGACGGCGGCGTCCTGGGCTTTGCGGCCACTCGCGTGCGCAGTCTGGACAACCTTCTCACCCATTACCTGCGCCGCACGCCACGACTGACCACGGTCGTGCCGAACAGCCGCTGCCTGCAATGCCACGCCGCCGTACGCGAGGGCAGCCTTGACGTTGGCGGGGTGCGGGTCCGGCACAGCGATTTTCTGGCCGCGGGAACCTCGTGCCTGGACTGCCACGGAGGTCTCGGGCACCCGAAGGACACGGGCTTCGTCAATCGACCGACCATGGACAAGTGCATCGCCTGTCACGACGGCACCACCGCCCCTTCGACGTGCGCCACCTGCCACACCACCGACGTGGCGGTCGCTCGGAAGATCCCGGACTCCTACCCCAAGGTCCACCTGGGTGAAAGACGTACTTGCGAGGGCTGCCACAGCCTCGAACCCTGCCGGAAATGTCACGGCCTGGACATGCCCCATCCCCCCGACTTCGCCACCCCCGAACAGCATGCTCCGTTAGCGGCTTTCGAGGGCAAACAGAAGCTCTGCTACCGTTGCCATGAGGAAGCCGACTGCCGCCGTTGCCACCAGCCCTTCGAGTCACACGGGCCCAACTGGAGGCAGCAGCACGGGCTCGCCGGTCGCTCCCCGGATCTGCGCTGCAAGGACTGCCACAGCCGGGTGCAGGCAGCCATCATGTGCGATCTCTGTCACCAACCATGACACGACCGGCGGGAACAGCCACCCCGGGCACCCACCCGGGCGAGACGGCCGCCCCCGGTACGAGGCCGGGCGAGACGGCCGCCCGCACCACGAAACCGGGCGACGTAGCCAAGGGGGCCACCCGGGCCACGAAACCGGGCGACGTAGCCGAGACGGCCGTGCTCGTCGCTCTCTTCCTGATCCCGCTCGTGTTCGCCTCGTGGCTCCATCATGTCTACCCCGTGCCCAAGGCAGCGGTTTTCCGAGCCGCAGTCGGAGTGATCCTGGTCACGGGGTTCGTGACGCTGGCCGGTGGAAACCGCCGTCTTCTGGTTTTCCGCCTGCCCGACCTGCTGCTCGTGGTGTTCCTGGCCTGGATGGGCCTCGCGGCCTTGCTCAGCCCCTGGCCCGTAGCCTCGCTGCTCGGCACGCCGCCGCGCTTCGAGGGCTGGGTGGGCTTCGCGGGTTACGGCGTGTTCTATGCGGTCGCCTCCCGCATGCGCTCCGGCTCTCTCGAGATCCTGGCCAAGGCGATTGCGGCGGCGGCGGCCGTCGTGGGCCTCCTGGCGGTGCTCGAGGTACACGGCTGGTTTCGTCCGGTGGGCTACCAGGCCTTCGGTGCGCGGGTGACCGCCGGCTTCGGCAACCCCCTGTACGTGGGCGCCTTCGCCGCCCTGGCTCTGCCCCTGACCGCCGGTCTCGTATTGCGCGCCTCCGCCTGGACCTCCCGAGCCGGGTACGCCTCGTTTCTGGGCCTACAGACGGTCGCTCTCTACTACAGCTTCGGCCGGGGGGCCTGGTTGGGCGCTGCCGCGGGCCTCCTGCTCACCGCCGGACTGCTCGTCTGGAGTGCCCGAGGCCGTGCCGGCCGGCTGCGCCCCCTGGCCGCTCCTGGGGCTCTGATCGTGGCCGTCCTCGTCCTCGCGCTGGGAGCCTCCATCATCACCGCCCCGGCGGCGGCCCGCGTCGGCGCCGGGCGTGTCGCCGAGGCGGCCGCGGGGGGAGGGACGGTCGCTACCCGCCTGCTCATGTGGCGCACCACGGCGACCCTGATCGCCGAACGGCCGGTAGTCGGCTGGGGCCCCGAGACCTTCATGGCCGAGTTCGCTGAGGTACGGCCGCTGCGTCTTCTCCAGTTGGAAGACTACACTTCATACCCCGACCGGCCGCACAATCACTGGCTCTACCTGGCCTATGCCGGCGGCCTTCCTGCCCTGGGTCTCTACCTGGCCTTCCTCACGGCCCTGGCCTGGGGCGGCCTGCGAGCCCTTCGCCACCCCGGGGCGGTCCTCCAGACCCGCGTCGCCCTGGCGGCCCTGGCGGGCGCGGCCGCAGCCTACGAAATCCAGGCTCTCTTCAGCTTCAGTCTCCCCATGTACACACCCCACGCCCTGGTGGTGGAAGGCGCCCTGGTGAGTTTGGCCTGGAGAATCGACCGGCTGCCGCGTCCCGGCGGGCGTGGCCCCCGACCCCGAACGGCGCGCCGGTGGAATCGGGCGGCCGGCCTACCCGGGCGGTTCGTACCGGTCGCCGGGACGGTCCTCTTGTTGCTGGCCTTGCCCTTCTTCGTCGACGGGGTGCGGCAGACGTGGGCCGACGTGGTCTACGCCCGCGGCGCTCGAGACCCCGCGGACGCCCTGTCCCGCCTGCGCCGGGCCGCCTCACTCTCCCCGCGCGACGCCCTCTAT
>JAMDDA010000173.1 GCA_023488925.1 Actinomycetota bacterium | reverse complement strand
GCCGCTGCGTGCCGTGAACGATATCGTGGTGGGGCGGGGTCGCGACGCCGGCATATGCCGCATCTCGTATGCGGTCAACGACGTGCCTCTGTTCGACGTCCGCTGCGATGCTCTGATCGCGGCCACCCCGGCCGGCTCCACCGCCTACAACCTGGCTGTGGGAGGGCCTGTCCTCGGCATCGGCCTGCAGGGGTTCGTGCTCTCCTACGTGGCTCCTCACACCCTGGAGACCCGCTCGGTCGTGGCCGCCGGGCCGGATGTCGTCCGCATACGGAACGAGTCGTCACATGAGGCCGTGGACATCGTGGTCGACGGCGAGCACATGGGCTCACTGGAACCGCTCGCCGCCTTGGAGATACGCACGCTCCCTGAGTTGGCCACCCTCGCCTTGTTGCCGGAAAACGACTTCTACCGCCATTTCCGGGAGCGCTTCGTACAGGCACCGGAGCGATGCTGATCTCTCTCTCCATCCGGAATTTCGTGTTGATCGAGGATGCGGTTCTGGAGCTGGCTCCGGGGCTCACGGTGCTGAGTGGCGAGACCGGAGCCGGCAAGACGCTGCTCACCCAGGCTTTGGGCCTGCTCCTGGGCGAGCGGGCGGCCGACGGCCTCGTGGGAGAAGGGGGCGACGAAGCCACGATCGAGGCCGTCTTCGCGCTGCAGCCGGAGGATCTGAGCGGCCTCGACCCGGACACCGCGGAGCTCCTCGACCTCGCGGGCGGCGAGCTCGTCGCGACCCGCCGCCTGCACCGCACCGGGCGGAACCGCTGCTACCTCAACGGCACGGCCGTCACCCTGGCCACCATGGCGGAGGTCCTCGGGGGGCTGGTTTCGTTCTCGGGACAGCATGAGCATCGCCGCCTGCTGGAACCGGCCTACCAGAGGGTCGTGCTCGACGCCTTCGCCGGGGAGCACGCTCAGGCTTTGCTGCGGGAGTACCGCGTGGCCTGGGAGCACGCGCGGGAGGCCGCCCGCCGGTTGAAAGAGGAGGAGCAGGTGCGCGACGCCCGCGATAGGGAGCGGGAGCTGCTGACCTTCCAGGTGGAGGAGCTCCGCGCGGCGGCGTTGAGCCCCGAGGAAGAGGGGAATCTCGAAGCGGAGCAGCGGCTGCTGGCCCGCGCGGAGGAGGTGTTGCGCGGCGGTTCGGAGGCGGCGGCTCTTCTACGCGCGGAGGACGACACTCCGGACGTGGGCTCCCTGCTGGCGGCCGTCCGTTCCCGGCTTACCTCCCTGGGCGGCCTCGGCCCGGATCTCGACGCTGCCGCGGCCGAGGTGGAGGAGGCCGCCTACCTCCTCGATGACGCCGCCCACCGCCTGCGCGCCTTTCTCGCCGGAGTGCAGATCGACCCCGGCCGTCTGCGGGAGGTGGAAGAGCGACTGCTGGTCTACTCCGAGCTGGCGCGCAAGTACGGAGGCTCCACCGAGGCCGCCTTGGCCTTCCTGGAGGAGAAACGACAGCGCCTGGCCGAGCTCGAGCAGGCTGAGAGCGATCTGGCTTCTCTGGTGCGGGACCACCAGGCGTGGAGCGCGCGGGCCCTGGAACTCGCTGCCGCCTTGACCTCGGCCCGGGAGCAGGCCGCGCCCCGCTTGGAGCAGGCCGTGGAAATCCAACTACGTGACTTGGGGATGAGCGAGGCCCGCCTGCTGGTCGTGGTGGAGAGTCGGCCGGGCTGGGACGGGCTGGGTCCGACCGGGGCGGATACGGTGGAGTTCCAGCTGGCGGCCCATCCGGGGCTGCCCGCACGTAGCCTGGCCCGCACGGCCTCCGGAGGGGAGCTTTCCCGTACCCTGCTGGCCATCAAGTGCGCCCTGGCCGGCCTGGAGGGTGGTGAAACCCTGGTCTTCGACGAGATCGACGCGGGCATC
Source organism: Actinomycetota bacterium (assembly GCA_023488925.1). Taxonomy (GTDB): domain Bacteria; phylum Actinomycetota; class Thermoleophilia; order RBG-16-64-13; family RBG-16-64-13; genus JAMDDA01. The sequence continues at coordinate 1,038 of JAMDDA010000173.1, read as the reverse complement.
GGCGGGCGCACAGCCACGGCGGTCGGCCGCAAGCTCTGGGAGCTCAGCCGGCAGAGTCAGCTGGTCGTGATCACCCACCTGCCCCAGGTGGCCGCTTTCGCCGAGCGGCACGTGCTCATCGAGAAGCAGAGCCGGGCCGACACCGCGGTCACCCGCGTGACGGCTCTCGACCCGGAAGCAGCCGCGCGCGAGCTCAGCCGCATGATGGGAGGGGAGCCGGGGGATCCGGCCGCACTGGCGCACGCGCGTACACTCAGAGACAGGGCCGCCACCGGCCTGATAGACTAGATGGGGCGCAGGAGCCGCTCCCGCGGGGGCTCTCCTGTCCCCACCCGAACCGGCCCTCGACGAGAAGGATGAGCATGGCCAAGCATGTGTTCGTGACGGGCGGGGTCGTATCTTCCTTGGGGAAGGGGATCACCGGGGCGTCGCTGGGTCGTCTCTTGAAGAGCCGCGGCCTGCGTGTGGTGATCCAGAAGTTCGACCCGTATCTGAATGTCGATCCGGGCACCATGAGCCCGTTCCAGCACGGCGAGGTGTTCGTCACCGAGGACGGTGCCGAGACCGACCTCGACCTCGGCCACTACGAGCGGTTCGTCGACGAGAACCTCACACGGGAGTCCAACGTCACCTCGGGCTCGGTTTACTACAACGTGATCCGCAAGGAGCGCCGGGGCGACTACCTGGGGGGCACGGTGCAGGTGATCCCCCATATCACCAACGAGATCAAGGAGCGCATCGCCCGGGTGGCCCGCAACCCCGACGTGGACGTGGTCATCACCGAGATCGGCGGTACGGTGGGCGACATCGAGAGCCTGCCGTTCCTGGAGGCCATCCGCCAGTTCCGGAACGACATCGGCCGCAACAACGTGCTCTACATCCACGTCACCCTGATCCCGTATATCGGAGCCTCCGGCGAACTGAAGACCAAACCTACCCAGCACAGCGTGAACGAGCTCCGAGAGATCGGTATCCAACCCGACATAATCGTGTGCCGCTCCGACCGGGCCATCAGTCGAGAACTCAAGGAGAAGGTGG
>JAMDDA010000017.1 GCA_023488925.1 Actinomycetota bacterium | reverse complement strand
GTTGAAGTCGGTTTTCGCGGTGGTGATCAGCAGCGGGCTGTCCGGAGTGGGATCGTTGATCGGGTAGATACCCTGGTCCATCTGCATCGGCCGCTGCGGATCGGTGTAGATGTTCTGCGCGAGCACGAGCAGCGGCAGGATCTGGGCCGGGTCCAGGGTGTCGACAACGATGACACCGGCATACTTCGCCACGAACACCCCCGCGAAAACCGACTTCAACAGGGGCACGTCCGTCATTCGGCAGGGGAAGGCGATGGTGGGGAAGCCCAAGGGCCGGAACTTCTTCTTGATCGCGGCCCGGCGGATGAACGTTTGGTCCCGCAGAGCGTCGAGCAGGTTGGCCGACATCGGGTCGAGCACAACCTCCTTGAAATCGCCGGCCACGCATTTCTCACCCAACTCGGCGAGTTCGTCGAGGGTGGCCGCCTTGATGGCGAAGGGCACCCCCAGCTCCTTCGCGGCCGCCGAAACCGCCGCAAAGGTGTCGGTCGTCGCCGCGTACAGCAGCGGCTTCTTCTCCTTGAGGGGTTCGGCCGCCGCCCGCAGGGCCGCCGGATCCTCGCTCATGATCACGATGCCGGCGCCGGTCTCGTCGGAGGCCTTCTTGGCCCGCGCCGCCAGTTTCCCGGCGTCGGCCGACTCGATGGCGAAGAGCCGGGCCCGCAGCACCTGGCCTACCCGTTCGAATTCCTGGGCCTTGAATGTAGCGAGGGCCTGCTCGAAAGCGGCGTCGTCGACCGAGTCGTCGATCAGAATGGCGATGCCCGGGGGATGCTCGAAGCGCTTCTCGTGCCGGTAGAGAACGGTCTCCTCTCCCAGGACCACGGCCATGTCTCCGGCACCGATGGTGACCTTGCGCACCGGCGGCGCGGCGGCCTCGCCCAGCTCGGCCGCCGCCTCGGGCGAGATGTGGGGGCACTGAGAGAGCTCGGCCTTGCCCGAGGCAAGCTGCATGGCAAAGGCCATGCAGGTGGGGAACCCGCAGTCCTTGCAGTTTGTCTTGGGCAAGAGCTTGAAGATCTGAAGCCCGCTTAGAGCCAAGGTTCCGCTCCTTTCTGTCTCATCGTCAGAGCGGCCCGGGGGCGGGCGGCCACCCGCCCCCGGGCCCGCCGCTTTAGAACATCGGATCCATTTCCAGCGCCGGGTGGCCGACCTCGGTGAGGTAGTTCAACACGTCCTCTTCCTCGATGCCGTTATCCTCGGTCGCAATCTTGTCGTAGAGATCGGGGTAACCCGCCCTCTCCGCATTCGCGGTGATGAGATCCCGCAGCTCTTCCTTGAGCTTCTTGGGCATCCAGACCAGACGGGCGATACCGCCGTCGCCGCTGATGAACTTGGGCGAGCCCATGTAGAACTTGGAATGCCCCACGAATCCCGGTGTCTGGGCACCGCCGCCCACGGAACCCGCCAGCGTGGAGAACTTCATGCCGCAGGGGGTCATGCCCGTGTGGTCGCGGTCGACGGTCATGATGCCGTTACACATGGGCAAGAGCACGCTGATGCACTCGAAACAACCGCACGAGGTCATGGGATCTTCCAGCATGCTGTACGCGTTGAAGCGTTCGATGGCGTTATGGGAGGCCTGGTAGACAAAGTCGTTGACTCCCTGCCACTGGCCCTTGATTTCGTCCAGCGCGGAGCCTTTGACGATGGGCTGGTTGGGGAAGATCATCCACGCGCGCTACCACGCCTTGCCGTCCAGCCAGTTGTAGGCCCCACACAGACCCGGCCGTTCCGGCGTGATCACGCACACGTGGTCGGGCGCGAAGCTCTGGCACAGGGTGCAGCTGTAGAAGGTGTCCACCGACTCGTCGGTGAGGGAACCAATGCGCTCGTCGCGCTCGTGGTAGGCGGCCTGAGCCCGGGCCACCAGCTCCGAAACCTCGGGCTCCCGGGTGTAGACGGTCACCTGCACCTTGTCCAGGATCCCGCCGAAGTCGGCGTGGTAGCGCGCGTGGATGATCTTGCCCACATGTTCGAACTTGAAGCCCGCCTCGACGGCCTTCTTGCTGATCCGCTCCCAGATGATGTCCCGCTGACCGACGTGCAGGAAGCCCTCGGCCTCGTTCAGGAAGTGGTGCAGCTGCCGCTCCAGGATGGGCTCGAAGTCTTTCTGCATCTTGCGACCGGAGACCTCGACCAACACCGCGAACGGGATGGTGCTGCCCGGAGTGACCTCGTCGATCTCGGGGCCGACCACGGTGACCTTGCCGTCTTCGACATCCTCGGCGATGACGGTGAGCTCCGCGCCGGGCGCCTTGGGTCCAGCCATTTCGACGTACAGATCTTCTTTACGGATGCGCTCGCCCTCGAAGGCCGGACCGTAGGCCACGGGCACCGGCACCTCGGTGATGACGATCTTCAGACCCCGTACCTCGATGGCCTTGGCCACGATCTCGTTCAGCGGGACGTCCGACACCACGTGCTCGTAGGTGGTGATGCCCGTGGGCAGGATCTCGGGGATGTCGGTCTCGGCGATGGTGGGGAAACCGTAGTTGATGGCCCCGGCCGCCGCCGCGTACTTGAGGGCGTCCACCTCGCCCAGAGCGAGTACGAAGGCGAACACCCGGTCCTTGTTGTACTTCAGGATACCCTTGTAATCGCCCGGCTTTATACCCCCGAAGGCCATGGCGGCTCGGGTGGCGAAGCCGATGGAGTAGATGTGTCCGTAGATCTCGGGGCCGAAGGGCACGAGACGGGTCTCCCACCCCATCTCCACCCCGGCCTCGGCCAGCTGATCCGCGAAGGTCGTGCCCCGCGACTCGCCGGCGATGAACACGTAGAGCGACTTCTGCTGCATCTCCCGGGCCAGCGCCACAGCCGTCTCCGGGTCGGGCGCCGCTCCGGTCACGGCCGCGAACCCAGGAGCCGATCCATCGACGAACTCGACGCCACCACCAAGGTGGAGTT
>JAMDDA010000027.1 GCA_023488925.1 Actinomycetota bacterium | reverse complement strand
TTCGGTCTCGCGCAGCAGCTGGGAGTCGACCGGGACGAGGCGGCCGCCTACATCGCCCGCTACTTCGAGCGTATGCCGCGGGTGCGGTCCTTCATCGACGCCACCGTCGCCGACGCCCGGAGACAGGGGTTCGTGGCCACCGTCTTCGGGCGCCGCCGGCCCATCCCCGAGCTGCACTCCGAGAGCTTCCAGACCCGCTCGTTGGGGGAGAGATTGGCGGTGAACTCCGTCATCCAAGGGAGCGCGGCCGACATCATCAAGGTGGCCATGATCCGCTGTCACGACCGCCTTCGCCGCGATTTTCCGCGTACTCGGCTCGTGCTGCAGGTGCACGATGAGCTGATCTTCGAGGCCTCCGAGGACGAGGCCGAGGCCGTGAAGCACGCCATGTGCGCCGAAATGGCCGGCGCTTACCCGATCGAGCCTCCGCTCGTTGTCGACGCCGGCATCGGCCGGGACTGGCTCTCCGCCAAGTAGTCTGTGGGTAGTCCTTGCGTATCAGAAAGTTACTTTGCTTGAGTCATGTTGCGGCCGTGCCGATAGTAAGAGCATCGGTCGACAGCGCAAGAAAGGGCTCAACTTTAGCCGGTTTACAACCGATAAATATGGTAAAGTAGCCCAGATGTCGCCGGCACACGTGGAAGGACACAAACCCATGGAGTCCCGTTTTGATTCCTATACGCGGCCGCCGAGCCCGCAGGCGCTCGACCTGGCCGAGGTCTGGCCGTTCGTCGAAGCGGAAGCTCAGCGTCAGCTGGAGGCTTTCTATCCGGTGATGGACAGGGAAGCCCAAGCCCGCACCGTCAAGGTGATCGCGGGTGGCATCTATGCGATGCTCAAGCGGGGAGCGGCTCGGGTTTACGAAGGCCGTATCCTCTTCTGGAACCCCGTCGCGGGCTTGTTCCAGGAGTATGACGACGAATACAACCGGCTGATGCTGGGCTTCATGAAGGACTTCAAGTCCCGCTATCAGCGAGGCATGCAGACCAAGGCCCCGCTCAACTGAGTCGACCGGCGCAGGCAGAGCCGAGTCGACCGGCGCAGGCAGAACCGAGTCGACCGGCACAGGCGGAACCCGCCTCGCGACCGCACGCCGCCCGCGCGCCTACTCCTTCTCCCCAGCCGGCCGGCGAACGGTTGCCGCTGCAGTTTTTGCTTTTCTCCGACTCCTAGGTATACTACGGCCTAGCGCCAGGTCGGCTCAGAGGCCCTGCGCGCCCATTCTTTTGCGAGGAGGAACAAAAACTACATGCCAGACCAACAAACCGACGACAGCGCACAAACCCTCGCCGGGGGGCAAGACCTCATGATCGAGGTCGACGGCGAGATGATCCCCAACTACGATGCCACCATGGTTACGTTCGAAGAGGGCGACATCGTCACCGGCACCGTGGTTCGGGTCGACAAAGACGAGGTCTTGGTCGACATCGGCTACAAGAGCGAAGGTGTCGTCCCGGCCAACGAGCTTTCCATCAAGAAATCGGTGGATCCCGGCGATGAGGTGGCGGTGGGGGATGTCATCGACGCGCTCGTCCTCACCAAGGAAGATGCCGACGGGCGTTTGATTCTCTCGAAGAAACGGGCCCGTTTCGAGCGTGCCTGGCAGCGGATCGAGAAGGCGGCCGAAGAAGGCACGCCCGTGGAGGGTACGGTCATCGAGGTGGTCAAAGGCGGTCTCATCCTCGACCTGGGTGTGCGGGGCTTCCTGCCCGCATCCTTGGTGGACATCCGGCGGGTGGCCGACCTGGAGGAGTTCCTGGGTCAGACCTTGCAGTGCCGCGTCATCGAGCTGAACCGGTTCCGCAACAACGTGGTCCTCAGCCGGCGCGCCGTGCTGGAAGAGGAGCGCCGGGGAGTCCGCGAGCAGATCCTCGACCGCATGAACGTGGGTGACCTGGTGACCGGCACCATCTCCAACATCGTCGACTTCGGCGCGTTCGTGGACTTGAACGGCATCGACGGGCTCATTCACATCTCGGAGCTGTCCTGGAGCCACGTCAACCACCCGTCCGAGGTTCTCAGCATCGGGCAGGAGGTCACGGTCAAGGTTCTCGACATCGACAGAGACCGTCAACGGATCTCCCTTGGTCTCAAGCAGACGCAAAAAGACCCGTGGCAGGAGGTCTTCGAGAATCGGCAGGTCAACGAGATCGTGCACGGCCGCGTGACCAAGCTGGTCTCCTTCGGAGCCTTCGTGGAGATCGAGGAGGGAGTCGAGGGTCTCATCCACATCTCTGAGCTGGCCCAGCACCACGTGGAGGACCCGGGCGAGATCCTTCGTCCCGGGCAGGAGATCAACGTCAAGATCATCGAGATCGATCCGGATCGCCGGCGGCTGTCCCTCAGTCTGAAGCGGCTCGAGCCGGAGTACCGCATCCATGAAGACGTCCTCGTGGAGGAACTCGAAGAAGGCGCCGGGGCCGAGGCCGCCCCGGGCGACGCCGGCGAAGGCGAGGCCGCCCCGGGCGAGGCCGCTGGAGCCGCCGCTGACGAGGCGCCCGCCGAGTCGGGACCGGACGCCAACAGTCTGGGGCTCTCCGACGAGGTGTTCGACCAGAAGTAGGCACGCCTCGACATTGCGAGATGTTTTGGAGGGCGCCTGCGGGCGCCCTCCTCGTGTTGCCGGCTCCCCCGGGCAGCGGCACGGGTGGACGGGCCTGGAGTCGGGCAAACGTGGCCGCAAACCTATGCCGCGGGCAGCGGCACGGGTGGACGGGCCCCCGCTTCTGTCCGGCGGGCGGGGTACAATGCCAAGCAACGAGCGATTGTGAGGGTACCGGATGGGGGACGCTGGCCTGCGGGAAAGCGGCACCGGTGCGTCGGGAGCGAGGAGCGTTGGATAGCTGTGGGTGGTAAAGCCAGAAGGTTGCGTCCCCGCGTGGTCAACGGAGTGGCTTCGGTGGGGCTGACCGGCTCGGTCGGAGCCGGCAAGTCCACCGCGCTTGCCGCCTTTGCCGACCTGGGGGCGCGCACCCTGTCGGCCGACGCGGTCGTGCATGCCCTTTACGCGAGCCCGGAGATATGCGCCGTACTGCATGCCCGTTTCGGTTCCGCCGTCGTCGGTTGTGACGGTTCGGTTGATCGGAAGGCCCTCGCGCAGCGGGTTCTCGGCGACGAAGAGGCTCTTCGCTGGCTGGAGGCCCTCGTCCACCCGCGCGTCGGTCACGAGGTGCGTGACTTTCTCCGGCGCAGTCCGGTGGGCAGCGTGGTCGTGTGTGAAGTCCCCCTCTTGGTCGAGGCCCAGATGCGGCCCTTGTTCGATATCGTGGTGACCGTGGAAGCCCCTGTCGAGTTGCGTGAGGCCCGGGCCGGGGGGCGTCTGGGCCCGTTTTTCCCCATGCTGAACGCCCGTCAGGCGACGCCCGAGCAGCGGGCGGCGGTGGCCGACTTCATCTTCGTGAACGACGGGCCGGTGGAAGCCCTCCGGGAGTTCGTGGCCCTGGTCTTCCGGAACGCGAAGGCACTTCTCGACCGTGAGCTCAGGGAGATGTTGCGCGATGACCGTCGCGGGTGGTAGGGGGGGCATCGGCCGAGGCTCGGGGCGGCGGCGGGCGGGTAGACGCGGCCGACACCGCCGAGCTTTTGTCACGCTGCTCGCGGTGACGGCTCTGGTCTCGGGTTTGGGACTCTGGAGTCGCTCCGGGCTGCCCGCCGGCCTTTCGCACCGCCTCTACCCGGTTCACTACGGGCGGGAGATCGTCGCGGCGGCCGCCCGCTACGGCTTGGACCCGTATCTGGTTGCGGCGGTGGTGAAGGCCGAGAGCAACTTCGACCCGGAGGCCGTTTCCCGCGCCGGCGCAGTGGGGCTGATGCAGCTCATGCCCGCGACCGCCGCGTGGATCGTGCAGCAGAGCGACTGGACCGGGGTGACGAACCCCGATCTTCGTGATCCAGAGCACAACCTGGCTCTCGGTACGTATTACCTGGCGTATCTGCTCAAGAAGTTCGGAGGCGACGAAGCTGCGGCTCTCGCCGCGTACAATGCCGGCCAGGGAGTGGTGAGCGCCTGGCTAGCGGTGCCGGCGGCGGGCGACGCCTGGCGCCCGCCGGCGACCCTGCGCTCCGAGGATATCCCTTTTCCGGAGACCAGGCGGTTCGTCGCCCGCGTGGAGCGCTTCCGCAGCATCTACACGCAGGCCCATCCTAGTCTCATCTCCTGAAGGCGGCGCGGTGGCCGTGTTCGCGCTGAAATCCGAGTACCAACCGCAGGGCGACCAACCGCAGGCCATCGCCAAGCTGGTCGAGGGCGTGCGCCGGGGCGATCGTTTTCAGACGCTGCTCGGCGTCACCGGCTCGGGTAAGACCTTCACCATGGCCAACCTGATCGCCCAGGTGGGTAAGCCGACGCTGGTCATCGCCCACAACAAGACCTTGGCCGCCCAGCTCTGCAACGAATTCCGGGAGTTTCTCCCCGAGAACGCGGTCGAGTACTTCGTCAGCTACTACGACTACTATCAACCGGAGGCCTACATCGCGGCCACCGACACCTACATCGAGAAGGATTCGCACGTCAACGAAGAGATCGACCGCCTGCGTCACGCGGCCACCAGCAGCCTGCTCATGCGCGACGACGTGGTGATCGTGGCCTCTGTCTCCTGCATCTACGGTCTGGGGTCGCCCGACGAGTACCTGCGCCAGGTGGTGCTGCTCAGAGAGGGGGCGGAGATCGACCGGGAGGACGTGTTCCATAAGCTCGTGGCCATTCACTACGAGCGGAACGACGTCGGCTTTGCCCGGGGCAAGTTCCGCGTGCGCGGCGAGAGCTTCGAGGTATGGCCCGCCTACGAAGACCTGGCGCTACGGGTGAGCCTCTGGGGCGACGAAATCGAGGAGATCGTCAAGGTCGACCCGCTGACGCAGGAAGTGGTGGCTCGGCTCCCCAGCGTGGCCGTGTATCCCGCCACGCACTTCGTCACGGCCGGCGATGCCATGCAGCGGGCGGTGGAGCAGATTGCGGCCGAGCTCGAGGAACAGGTGGCCTATCTGGAAGCCAAGGGCAAGCAGCTGGAGGCCTTCCGGCTGCGCCAGCGGACAGAGTACGACATGGAGATGCTGCGGGAACTCGGCTACTGCAACGGCATCGAGAATTACTCGCGCATCCTCGACGGCCGGGCCCCGGGTACGCCTCCCTACACCCTGCTCGATTACTTCCCCGACGACTTCCTCGTGCTGATCGACGAGTCGCACAACACCATCCCCCAGTTGCACGGCATGTATCACGGGGATCGCAGCCGCAAGCTGGCCCTGGTCGAAAACGGGTTTCGCCTGCCCTCCGCGCTGGACAACCGCCCCCTGCGTTTCGAGGAGTTCCTGGGCAAGGTGAAGCAGGTTGTCTTCGTCTCTGCCACGCCCGGAGAGTGGGAGGTCTCGGTCTCCACGCAGGTGGTGGAGCAGCTGGTGCGGCCCACCGGTTTGGTGGACCCAGCGGTGGAGGTGCGGCCGACCCGCAACCAGATCGACGACCTCATGAACGAGATCCGCGGGCGCGTCGAGCGGAACGAGCGCACCCTGGTCACGACTCTCACCAAGAAGATGGCGGAGGACCTCACGGACTATCTGCTCGAGATGGGCTTTCGGGTACGTTACCTCCACTCGGAGATCGACACCCTGGAGCGCATGCAGATCGTGCGCGACCTGCGCCTGGGGGAGTTCGACGTCCTGGTGGGCATCAACCTTCTCCGCGAGGGTCTCGATCTCCCCGAGGTATCGCTGGTCGCCATCCTCGATGCGGACAAGGAAGGCTTTCTGCGCGGCGAGACGTCGCTCATCCAGACGATCGGCCGGGCTGCGCGGAACGTCGCCGGCCGGGTGATCATGTACGCCGACCGCCGCACACAGGCCATGGACAAGGCCATCTCCGAGACCGAGCGCCGGCGGGCCGCCCAGATCGCATTCAACGAGGTACACGGCATTACGCCGCGTACCGTGGTCAAGGGGGTCTCCGACATCACCGCCCTACTCGGGTTCAGTGCGGTGGTGCCGACCAAGGGCGGCCGCCGCACGGGTCGCACGGGCGGGACCATGACGGCGGAAGAGCTCGAGAAACTCATTGCTACCCTGGAAGAGGAGATGTTCGCGGCCGCCGAGGAGCTCCGCTTCGAGTACGCCGCCACCCTGCGTGACGAGATCCGCGACCTGGCTCGGGAGCTCCAAAGCCTGCGGAAGCAGGGGGCGGGGCTCCCGGCCGAGACGGGGGGGCTGACGAGCGCGGGCGGTGCGGCGATGCGGCACAGCCGGTGCGGCCGCGGGCGGGCCCGGTGCGGCGGTGACGTGGGCCCCGTGCGGCCGGTGACGTGGGTCCGGTGCGGCCGGGGACCGGTGCGGCCGGGGACCGGTGCGGTTCAGCGCAGGGTGACGCTCTCCACGTCGGCCAGTGAGGCCACCATCCGGGTCAGGTTGGAGGCGGTCATCCCCCGGGGCAGCTCCAGGAGAAGGCGGATGCTGTTGGTCTCGGTATCCTCGGAGTCGACGGTCATCTGTTGCACGGCCACATGGGCCTCGTCCAGAGTATCGACCAAGCGGGTCAGCGGTCCGAAACCGTGTCGGCCGAAGCGCACCTCGATATCGACCAGGTTGTGTACCCGGGGGTAGATCAGGCGTCCCTCGATGAAACGCAGCACATACAGGCTCACGACCACGACGACCGCGGTGATGCCCGCGAGTTCGTACTGGCCGAGGCCGGTCGCCATGCCTACGGCGGCCACCGCCCACAGGCTGGCGGCCGTGGTGAGCCCGCGTACCGAGATGCCGTGACGGATGATGGCGCCCGCACCCAGGAAACCGATGCCGCTCACGATCTGGGCCGCGACCCGGCCGGGGTCGATGCTGACGTTGGTGGTGGCTGCGGGGGCGATGAAGGCGTCGAACCCGTGGATCGACGCCAAGGTGAAGGCGGCGGAGCCCACGCAGACCAGGATGTGGGTGCGGAAGCCGGCGGCCCGGTCACGCAGCTCGCGCTCCAGGCCTATGAGGCCCCCCAGGATGACGGCCAGCAGGATGCGCGCCAGGATGTCGACAATGGCCACGATGGTACTCCCCGGTGAGGCGGTTCCGGCCGGTGGACCGCTGCCGCCCGGCCCGCTTTATGGGAAAGTTCTGCGCGGGTACGTGGATTTCCTGCCCGACTCCCAGGAAGGGCGCGGGGCCCTCAGATGCGGGGCGCGTCCGCGATACGCCACTCGGTGCCGACACGGGCCAGCCGCCAGTATTCCACCCAAGTTTCGATGGACCGCTGACTCCGGACCCTCAGCTCGATTTGGGCCACCGCGTGTTGCGTGTCCTGGGGCACGGTCCGCACACCCGTGATGCGGTACTCCAGGATGGCGGCCGATTGCGGGGACGCGAACTGCGCGGCGAACTGCTCGCGGGTGAATCTTTCCTGGACCCGAGGGTCCAGGAGCTCCCAGGCGGCCGCCCAGTTCTCGGCGACCAAGTGGTGGAGGTACCGGTCCATCACCTCGTAGGCCGCGGCGTCGTCCGGAGTGGGGGGCGCTCCGAAATCGAGCTCCCGAGGGTCCACAACCGCCGGGGATGAGGCGGGCGCCGCCGTCTTCGTGCCGCACCCGGCCGCCGCGGCGGCGGCCAGGAGCAGGAAGAGCACGCACGCGAAAAGGAGCTGTCCGCGACCTTCGGCCATTGCCTAACAGCTTCTCGGACCCGGGGAGGATTCCTGCCGGCGACCGCCCGTCGCCGGGGGACGGGAACGGCAGGCGAGGCGGAGTGCGGCCGGGCTCGTTTGGCGTGGGCGCCGCGGTTCACTAGAATAGTCGAGCCGCGCCGGGGGCCGCGAGGCCAGGTGACCGCCGGCCGCGGATGGGACCATAGACTGCGACCCCGCGCGCACGGAAAGGATAGTGAACTCCATGACACGGACGTACGACCCCGAGGCGATCGAGACCAAGTGGCAGGAGGTCTGGGAGCGCGAACGGACCTTCGTCGTCGAGAACCCGACGGGGGAGGAGCTGCAGGCCGGCAAGGGGCAGGAGTCCACGTACGTGCTCGAGATGTTTCCCTATCCCTCGGGAAGCGCCCACATGGGCCATGTCAAGAACTATACCATGGGCGATGTCATCGCCCGGTTCCGCCGTCACCAGGGGCAGCGCGTGCTCCATCCCATGGGCTATGACGCCTTCGGGTTGAACTCCGAGAACGTGGCCATCCAGACCGGCGAGCATCCGGCGGCGTTCACCGAGCGGGCCATCGCCACCATCAACCGCCAGCTGCGCCGTCTGGGGGTGTCCATCGACTGGAGTCGGGAGCTGGCCACCTGCCGGCCGGAGTATTACAAATGGACCCAATGGCTCTTCATTCAGTTCTATAACAAGGGTCTGGCCTTCAAGAAGGAGGCGCCGGTCAACTGGTGCCCCTCCTGCCAGACGGTCCTGGCCAACGAGCAAGTGATTCAAGGACACTGCGAGCGCTGCGACAGCCTGGTCGAGGCCAAGAAACTGCGGCAATGGTTCTTCCGCATCACCGACTACGCCGAGCGGCTGCTGCAGGATTTCGACAAGCTCGAGTCCTGGCCCGAGCGGGTCATCACCATGCAACGCAACTGGATCGGCCGCTCCGAAGGGGCGAATGTGGTTTTCACCATCGTGCCCCGAGGTGTCACGCCGGGGTCGTCCGCCGGCTCGGGCGGGGCGGCGGCCGGTGGCACAGGGGCCGGCGACGCCGCCGCCGGTGGCACGGGGGCCGGTGGCACGGGGGCCGGTGACGCCGCCGGTCAAGAGATCACCGTCTTCACCACCCGCCCGGACACCTTGTTCGGCGCCACCTTCTTCATTCTGGCTCCCGAACACCCTCTGGTGGAGGAGTTGGTGCGCGGCTCGGCGGAGGAGGAGGAGGTCACGCGCTACGTCGCCCGGGCCATGGCCACCTCGGCGATCGAGCGGGCCAGCATCGAGAAGGAGAAGACCGGGGTCTTCACGGGCCGGTATGCGGTGAATCCGGTCAACGGCGCGTTGATCCCCGTTTACGTGGCCGACTACGTTCTCATGGAGTACGGCACCGGAGCCATCATGGCGGTACCCGGCCACGACGAGCGTGACTATGCCTTTGCGCGCAAGTACGGGCTGCCGGTGGTGGAGGTGATCACGAGCCCGCGGGAGTTCAAGGACGAGAACGGCGAGCTGACCGCGGCGTACCCCGGCGACGGTGTGTTGGTCAACAGCGGACCCTTCGACGGGCTCTCCAAAGCGGAGGGCATCCGCCGGGTGACGGAGTGGCTCAAGGAGAGGGGGAAGGCCGATTTCGCCGTGAACTACAAGCTGCGCGACTGGCTGCTCTCGCGCCAGCGATACTGGGGCTGCCCCATTCCCATCATCTACTGCGAAACCTGCGGCGAGATGCCCGTACCCGAGAAGGATCTGCCCGTCCTGCTCCCGGATATCAGCGATTACGCGCCCAAAGGCAAGTCACCCCTGGCGGCCGCCGAGCACTTCATTAACACGACGTGCCCCCGATGCGGCGGGCCGGCTCGGCGTGATCCCGACACCATGGACACCTTCGTGGACTCCTCCTGGTACTACCTGCGCTATGCCTCTCCCTGGCGGGACGACGTGGCCTTCGACCGGGCGGCGGTGGACTACTGGCTTCCGGTGGACCAGTACATCGGGGGCGTCGAGCACGCCATTCTGCATCTCATGTACTCGCGCTTCTTCACCAAGGTGCTCTACGATCTGGGACTGGTGGGCTTCGAGGAACCCTTCAAGAACCTCTTCACCCAGGGGATGATCTACTACAAGGGCGCCAAGATGTCGAAGTCCAAGGGCAATGTGGTCAACCCCGACGAGCACGTGGCCCGCTACGGCGCCGACTCTCTCCGCAGCTACATCATGTTCATGGGGCCCGGCGAGAGTGACGTCGAATGGAACGACCAGGGCATCGAGGGCATCAACCGCTTCCTGAACCGGGTTTGGCGGCTGGTGACCGACGCGGTGGAGGCCGGCTGGTTCACGGCTCCCGAGGGCGCCGCTCCCGGCACCCTGGGCCCCTTGCCGGCGGCGGAGAGCCTGCAGCCTGCGGCCCGGGCTCTGCTGGTGAAGACCAATCAGGTGATCGCCAAAGTCACGGTCGACATCGGAGAACGTTTCCACTTCAACACGGCCTTGGCCGCCATCATGGAGCTCCACAACGAAATCACCTCGGCCAAGGCGGCCGCACTCCACGCCACGGCCGAGGGGCGCCGGGTGTTGGCGGAAGCGATAGAGATGCTCGTGCGCCTCTTGGAACCGTTCGCTCCACACATGGGTGCCGAGCTCTGGGAGATGATGGGCCGGGAGCGCATCTGGGACGCTCCCTGGCCGGAACCCGATCCGGCCTTTCTCGAGCACGAGACGGTCGAGCTGGCCGTGCAGGTGAACGGCAAGGTGCGCGATCGGTTGGTGGTCGGCACCGATGTGAGCGAAGCCGAGGTCGTCGTGGCGGCCAAGGCCCTTCCCGGCGTAGCCAGGCACCTGCAGGGCAAGGCGGTGGTGAAGGAGATCGTGGTTCCGGGCAAGCTGGTGAATCTGGTGGTGCGCTGAGGCCGGGGCGGCGGCTTCGGCGCCGCCCCGGCGATGTAGGCGGGTACACCGCATGGGCGGTTCATTGTGCGCAACTCCTACCGGATCGGCGGTCGGCTCTGTTATCCTGCCGTGCGGCACGACCGGTGTGCCTTCTGGTCGGGTGGTCCGACCGCCCCGATTTTTCCTCTGGCGCTGGAAGCACGACCCGAGTAGACTACCGGGTGGTGCCCGGAAGGCCATGGGAAGGAACGGGCGGGACGTCGTGGCAGCCGATGTCGGCCGGCCTCTGGGAGCGGAACCTTCTATACGACGGGGGTACTTGAATGAGAAGAAGCTGGACAGCCGTCACTGCAATCGTCTTGGTGCTCCTCCTGGCCCTTTTTGCCGTGGCCTGCGGCGGGAGCAGCGCGACCACGACCACGGCGGGCGGAGCGGGCACCGAGACCACGGTCGGAGGCACCGCAACTACGGGCGGGGCAGGTGGAACCATCAAGATCGCCTCGCTTTACCCGACCTCGGGTGACCTCGCCAAGCTGGGCGAAGAGAACGTGCAGGGCCTCAAGCTGGCCATCGAGGAGATCAATGCGGCGGGCGGCATCAAGTCCATGGGCGGCGCCAAGATCGAGCTGATCGAGGCCGACTCCCAGGGCAAGCCCGATGTGGCCATAAGCGAGGTGGAGCGCCTGGTGCAGCAGGAGAACGTGGCGGCCATCGTGGGCACCTACCAGTCCAAGGTGGCCCTGCCGGCGACCCAGGCGGCCGAGCGCTTGAAGACCCCCTTCGTGGTCAGCATGGCCGTGGCCGACGACATTACCGGCCGGGGTTTCAAGTATACCTTCCGCATCTGTCCCAAGGCCGAATGGTACGCCAAGGACCAGGTGGCCTTCCTGAAAGACCTCAAGAACCTGGTGGGCCTCGACGTCAAGAAGGTCGCGCTCCTGCATGAGGACACCGACTTCGGCACCTCCACGGCCGAAGGCCAGAAGAAGTACCTGAAAGAAGCCGGCATGGAGATGGTCGCCGAGGTGCCCTACCCGGCGAGTGCGGCCGACCTGACCACCCAGGTCTCCAAGATCAAGGCGGCCAACCCGGACGTGGTCTTGATGGTGACCTACCTGAACGACTCGATCCTCATCGCCCAGGCCAAGGAAAAGCTGGGTATGAAGCAGCTCTTCTTCGACGCGGCCGGCGGCACCATCGATCCTGAGTTCATCAAGCGCCTCGGCACCTCGGCGGAGAACATTCTGACCGAGATCGAGTATACGAAGTACGCCGCCGGAGCCGAGGTCCTGAACGACAAGTTCAAGGCCAAGTACGGTAACGACATCACCGGTAACGGCGCCTATGCCTACCAAGCGGGCTGGGTTCTGGCCGATGCCCTCGAGCGTGCCGGCAGCGCTGATCGGGAAGCGCTGCGGACGGCGCTCGCCGCCACCAACATGCCCAAGGGTCCGAATATGATCCTGCCTACCGACAAGCTGCAATTCGGCCCCGATGGGCAGAACATGAGCGCACCTCTGTTCGTCATGCAGATCCAAGGCGGGGAGCTCAAGCCGGTGTGGCCCGCCGAGTACGCCGCGGTCAAGGTGCAACTGCCTCAGTAGGTGGAGGCTGCTGCTCGCGCGGTGGTAGGTTCTTCAGAATGGTGGCCGGCCCCGGGAACGGGGCCGGCCACCACGACAACCGTGTCGCATATCCCCTCGGAGGCCTTATGACCTTCTCCTCAGACGTCATCCTGCAGGCACTGGCCAGTGGGATCTTGATCGGGGGAGTCTTCGCCCTCATCTCCATCGGCCTGACCCTCATCTGGGGCGTGATGAAAATCATCAACTTCGCCCATGGTGAGTTCTTGATGATCGGCCTGTATATCGCCTACTTCTTGATCACCGGCTGGGGGTGGGATCCTTATCTGACCGCGCTGGTAACCATACCGGGACTATTTCTCATAGGCGCTCTCATTTTCCGGGTAACAATCCGCCCTATACTCAAAGACCCGACGATGAACCAGATCATGCTGACTCTGGGTGTATCTCTCATGCTGCAGTCTGGTGCCCAGATGCTTTTCAAGGCCGACGTGCTTTCCGTCCAGACCAAGTACAAGACCATTATCATGAACCTGGGTCCGGTAGCCGTCAGTCTGCCCGAGATCATCGCTTTTGTCGGCTCGGTCGCCACCACTCTGATACTCTACTATTATCTGCGCACCACCGACATGGGCCGTTCCATTCGGGCTTCCGCCCAGAACCCGGCCGCGGCTACTCTGATGGGTATTGACGTGCGCACCACCTACCTGCTGGCTTTCGGACTGGGTTCCGCCACATTGGGGGCGGCCGCCACTCTGCTCTTGCCCTTCTACTACACCTCCCCTACGGTGGGGATGTTCCTGGGACTGATCGCTTTCGTCGTGGTGGTGTTGGGGGGCATGGGCAACTTTCTCGGTGCCTTCGTCGGCGGTCTCATCATCGGCCTCACCGAGTCACTGGGCGCTGCTCTCTTCCAGGGGTCCTTGTCGCGGGTTTTCACCTTCGGCATCTTCATCCTCTTCCTGCTCTTCCGCCCGGAAGGGGTGCTGGCTCGGAGGCGGGCATGAGCGCCTGGCGTGAGTACCTGGTACCGGTGGTGGTTTTTGCCCTCGTGGGCCTCTTACCTGCGGTGCTCAGCCAGTACTGGCTGCACATCGTCATCCTGATCTTGATGTGGGCCTTCTTGAGCTCCGCCTGGAACATCTTGGGCGGTTTCGCCGGTCAGCATTCCCTGGGTCACGGTCTTTTCATGGGCATCGGAGCCTACCTGACGGCCTATATGGCCAACACCTTCGCACTCAATCCGTGGATCAGCCTCGTGCTGGGAGCGCTCTTGGCAGGACTTGCCGGGGCCTTTGTGGGCTACGCCACGTTTCGCTCCGGTATCAAAGGCGCCTATTTCGCTCTGGTGACCATCGCCATCACCGAGGCCGCCGTCTACGTGGTGAGCAATTGGCGGGCTCTGGGGCAGGCCTCCGGTCTGTCGGTCCCGCTTGTGGGCACGGGGCTCTCGCGCCTGCAATTCGATTCGAAAGCGGGCTTCTTCTACATCATTCTCGTGCTGGCGCTTCTTGCCGTCTTGCTCTCGCAGTGGTTGAGCCGGCGCCGCTTCGGCTATCGCCTCATCGCCGTGCGCGAGAACGAAGATGCGGCTGAAGCATTGGGCGTCGACACCCTGATGACCAAGATCCAGGCCACGGCGCTCAGCGCGGCCCTGTGTGCCGTGGGCGGCACGTTCTACGTGCAGTACTTCACGTATGTGGAGCCAAGGAGTGTGTTCGGGGAGACCATCTCGATACAGATCCTTCTCTACTCCATCATCGGAGGACTGGGAACCGTCTGGGGTCCCATCGTGGGGGCGGCCGTGCTCGTGCCGATCGCCGAGTGGGTGCGGGGCACTTTCGGGCAGACGCTCTCCGGTCTGAACGTCTTCGTGTATGGCGCCATCTTGGTCTTGGTCATGTTGTTCATGCCGCGCGGCATCGTGGGTGTGGCGCGGAGCCTGCAGCGGCGGATTCGGCCCCGCCGAGAGGGCGTGGAACCCGCGGCCTCGTCTGCCGGCGCCGGCGATACGGCGAGAGAAAGAGGGGGGGCATGAGCGCGCACCTGCTCGCCGTGGAGAACCTTACCCGTCGTTTTGGCGGGCTCACCGCGGTGAACGACGTCAGCTTCCACGTGGATCGTGGTGAAGTGGTCGGTCTCATCGGTCCAAACGGTGCGGGTAAGACCACCATTTTCAACCTGGTATCGGGTGCGCTTGCGCCTTCAGCGGGGGTGATCACCTTCAAGGGCGAGAACATCGCCGGACTGAAGGCCCACCAGATATGCAAACGGGGGATCACCCGGACATTCCAGGTGGTGCAACCTTTCCCCGACATCACCGCCCTCGAGAACGTTATGATCGGTGCCTACGTTCGCCACGGTTCCCGCACCGCCGTGGAGAAGGCGGCCCAGCAGGCCCTGGAACGAGTGGGTATGGGTCACAAGGCGGGTGTCCTCGGCAAGGATCTGACTTTGATGGAGCTGAAGCGGCTCGAGATCGGCAAGGCGCTCGCCACCGAGCCCGAGCTCCTGCTGCTCGACGAGATGGCCGCCGGGCTCACTCCGGTGGAGATCGACGACATGCTGACTCTGGTGCGCCAGCTCAACGCCGAGGGCATGACTCTGCTGGTGGTCGAGCACGTCATGAAGGTGATCATGAACCTGTGTCACCGCATCACGGTGTTGAACTTCGGTGCAAAGATCGCCGAGGGCACCCCCGCGGAAATCTCGCGCAACCAGGCGGTCCTCGACGCCTACCTGGGCGGGGAGGAGGAGTACGTTGCTTGAGGTCGAGAACGTGAGCGTGCAGTATGCGGCCTTCAAGGCCCTCCATGATATCTCCCTGCATGTGGAAGAAGGTCTGATCGTCAGCATTGTCGGGGCAAACGGCGCCGGCAAGTCGACGCTCATCAACACGATCTCGGGCGTGGTTCGGCCCACGCGCGGCCGTATCATGCTCGGCGACGTGGAGCTCACAAAGCTCGAAGCGCACGAAATCGTGCGCCAAGGAGTGGTGCAGGTGCCGGAAGGCCGCAAGCTCTTCCCGGATTTGACCGTGCACGAGAACCTGTTCGTGGGAGGGAGCCACAAGCGAGCCCGGGCCGTGCGGTCCAAGACGCTGGAAGAAGTCTATGAGCTTTTCCCTCGATTGAAGGAGCGCGAGAAACAGCTGGCCCGGACGCTCTCCGGGGGAGAACAGCAGATGCTGGCGATCGGCCGCGCCTTGATGTCACAGCCCCGCATCCTGATGATGGAC
>JAMDDA010000006.1 GCA_023488925.1 Actinomycetota bacterium | reverse complement strand
CGGCGGGACCGCCACTGCCGGCGGACCGCCGGAGCGGAGCAGTCCCCTCTCGTGCTCAGTCCTTCCAGGCCAGCGCGCGGATCGGCGCTCCGTCCACACCCACGAGCCGCAGGGGTACGAAGGCGAACCAGGCCCGCCCCGCGCCGAGCCGCTCGAGCCCGCACAGGTTCTCCACGATGAGCACGTCCGCTCCGAGCACAATGGGGTGCACCGGGAAATCGTCGCCGGTGGACGCGTCGACGTTCGGGGCGTCGGTACCCAGGAGGCCCACCCGGGCCCCGACCAGAAGGCGGGCGGCCTTCGGCGTGAGATAGGGGTGCTCCCTCATCAGTTCGTCGCCGAAGTGCGCGTCCCAGCCGGTCCAGAGGACGGCGAAGTCACCCTGCCGGAGCCCGCCCGCGTCCTCGATCGCTTCTGCCACCGTCTCGGCATCCAGCTCGCGGCCGGCGGAGCGCAGATCGAGTACCACGCCGGGCCCGAGGACCCGCGACAGGGGGTAGCTCTCCAGCGTTCTCCCGGCGGCGAGGAAGTGGAAGGGGGTGTCGAGGTGGGTGCCCGAATGGGTCCCCAAATGGAGCGAGGCGACGGCGAAGCCGTCGGCCTGGTGCGTGGAGTGGGGGGATATCCGCACCGCAGGGTCGCCCAGAAAGACCGGCATGTCGGAGCGCAGCGGCTGGGTCAGGTCTATCGGGTCACGTGACGGCAGCATCGGCTCATCTCCTCACGTATGCGCCCGCAGCGCCAAAGCAGCGGCCTCCCGGGGCCGCATCGCATTCCCCCGGGCTCAGGGTAGCAGAGGGCTCAGGGTAGCAGAGGGCTTAGGGTAGCAGAGGGCTTAGGGTAGCAGAGGGCTTAGGGTAGCAGAACGAGAAACGGCGTGCTGTCGGGATCCAGCTCGCGGCCGGAGGAGGGGTCACGCCGGGTCCGAGGTGCGGCGGGAAGGCCCGCGGTTGCCGGTACCTCCGTGAAGCGGGGGCGGCTCCAATTCTGTGCTTCTGGTAGGATTGGGGGCACTTCGGGAACACGGGGAAGACGGCACCGGCCCGGGGGCGCTCCGCCCTTCGGGCTTCGGAGTTACGCGGCGAAGAACGACAGCGGAGGGAGTCGGATGGCGAGCGAGAGGAAGCCGCTGGAGGTGCACAGGGAGGCGCCGGCGGCCTTCGAGTTCCTGGTGACGAAGGCGTTGGAGTTCGGAGCTACCGCGGCGGCTCTTCTGCCCGCCGACCAGGTGGTGGTCGACGAGCGGGTGCGCCTGAAGTGCGCCGTACCCGTCTGCCAGGGCTATGGCCGGTACCTGCACTGTCCGCCGAACACCATGTCGGTGAAAGAGTTCCGCAAGACGCTCGAGCGTTACTCGGTGGCGTTGCTCGTGCAGGTGGAGTCTCCGCGGGACTCCCGCGACCTGGACGAGGCCGGCCTGGCCGGCAAGAACGCTGTGGAGCTCGAGGAGCAGCTGCACGGCGACCCCAACCGGATGCTTGGACGCATCATCAACTCGCTGGAAGCCGAAGCCTTCAAGGCAGGCTACTACTACGCGGCAGGCTTTGCGGGCGGCATCTGCCTGCTCTGCCCCGAGTGCGTGGGTGTGGCCAGCGGCAAACCCTGCCGTCGTCCGTTCGAAGCACGGCCGTCCATGGAGGGGGTGGGCATCGACGTCTTCAAGACGGCCGCCAACGCGGGGCTTCCGATTGCACTGAGCTCCGAGGAGCCGGTGCGCTGGACGGGGCTCGTCCTGATCGACTGATCCGGCGACCGCGGTCCGCCGGCTACTCCTTGCTCAGTTTGATGCTGACGTCCTTGGGCAAGGCCAGACCGGCGGAGGCTTCGGCTGCCTTCAGGATTCCCGAACCCACCGGGCAGGTGACGTGCTTGACACACCCAGAGAGGACACCGTACACGTGGCCCCGGCCGAGACCGGCGCGCAGCTCCTCGAGCATGTCCATCTCGGGCAGCTGGTCGGCCGCCTTGCGGATCTGCGAGCATTCGCTCGTGATGTCGAGCTTGACCTTCCGCATCGATTCGGCTTCGGCCACCACGGTGGTGGCGAACCCGCAGATGCCGGCGTCGATGTCGGCCCGCACGCGGGCGGTGCCGGTGCCGCCGGTGCGGGGAGTCCTCTTCTGAGCGGCGGTATCGGCGGCGGCGGTCTTGCCGGCGGCGGTCTCGCCGGCAGTGGCGGTCCCGCCGGTGGTGGTCCCGCCGGTGGTGGTCTTGGTCTGGCTCTCGGACATGTGTGCGCTACCCCCTATGCCGGGCGGGCTGGATCTCGAGGCCCGGGTTTCGGCCGGTCGTAGTGTGGGCGTTACTCCGAGCGATTATACCCCATAGGGTATGAAACGACCACGTCGGGTCACGAACGACCACCTCGGTTTACGCACGCTCACCGCAGATTACGCACGCTCAGGCTTCTCCCCGGTGGAGGTGCAGGAGGAAAACCATGTCGTCCAGGGCGTCTACGGCGTGCTTGAGGTGTGCCGGCATGTAGATGTAGGTACCGGGCCCGGCGTCATGCCGGTCTTCGCCCAACAGCACCGAAGCCCGCCCCTGCAGTATGTGGATGGAGGCCGGCGTGCCCGCGGTGTGCTCGGAGAGAGTCTGGCCGGCCGAGAAGGCGAAGAGCACCACCTTGACTCGGGGCTCGTCGACGATGGTCTTGCTCACGATGCCGTCGGTGGCGAACTCGACGAGCCCGGCGAGGTCTCCCACCCAGGGATCGGTGCGCGGGTTCCCCATTATGACTCCTCCTTTTTGAAACAGACGCCCAGGACGAGCGTGCCCACGTCCTTGCCCGGATTACCCATCAGCGAGCGGATGTACTCGTCGGCGGGCGTCGAGGGCGAGCCCACTCCACAAACGGAGAAAACCGGGTCGTTCTCGCCCACTGGGAGGCAGATGGGGAACCC
>JAMDDA010000127.1 GCA_023488925.1 Actinomycetota bacterium | reverse complement strand
GCCTCGCGCAAGCTGGTGCTGCAGGGCGTCGACGGGATCGTCTTCGTGGCCGACAGCCAGATCACGCGGCTCGACGAGAACGTGGAAAGTTATCTCAATCTCTGGGACAACCTGATGGAACAGGGAGACGATCTCACCAAGCTGGGTTTCGTCATTCAGCTGAACAAACGGGACCTCACCGACATTTTCTCGGCCGAAGACCTGACGGAGCTTCTGAACCACACCGGGTCACCGGTGGTGGAAGCCTGCGCCTTGATCGGCATGGGCGTTTTCGAGACCCTGAAGATCATCTGCAAGCAGGTGATCGCCAAGACCGGGCAGAGCTGAACCCGGCGGGCCGGGGCGGTGT
Organism: Actinomycetota bacterium; assembly: GCA_023488925.1. GTDB lineage: Bacteria > Actinomycetota > Thermoleophilia > RBG-16-64-13 > RBG-16-64-13 > JAMDDA01. Next base: position 2,595 of record JAMDDA010000127.1, on the reverse strand, counting down.
GGCGCCGGGCCGGCTTCTGGGCGCCGCAGCCTCTAGCCTCCCACGCGGATGATGTAATCCTTGGGTTCGTAGCGGCTGAAGAAGGCGTCTTTGAACAGTACGCGTCCGTCACCGGCGGAGACCGTGCGTTTGACCTCCACGGACCGGCCGGAGACACCCGCCTCCAGAGCCGAGCTGGTTCCGGGCGGCAGGCTCGGATCGCGCAGGCGCCGGGGCTTCTCGGCCGAGCTCCGCGGTTCCACGATGTCATAAAAAGGCGTTGTCTGGTACGTGACCACCCTGTCCCAAGAGGGGGCGGCGAGCGAGACGGTGACTGAGCGCTCGTCGGCGCGCGCGCTTACCAGGAGGACCACGTTGGAGTCGTTCTTGAACTTGAAGTCGGTCGTCCCGTACGACACCGTGGCGTCCCGGCCCACGGGGTAGTGGTCGATGTAGAAGGAATGCGGTTTGCGTTCCAGCACCGGGAGTCCGGCAAAGAAAACCGCGTTGAACAAGGTGGTGGATACCTGACAGATGCCGCCTCCCACCCCAGGCGTCAGTACCCCGTCGCGGATTACCGGAGCCTCGTCGTACCCGGCCGCCTTCGTGCGCGGACCTACCGTGGTGTTGAAGGAGAAGACCTCTCCCGGGCGGACGACGGTCCCGTCGAGGAGGGCCGCTACTTGCTGGATGTTGTGGACCCGAGCCTGGTTGCTCGGGCTGAAGTAGGTGGTGAAAGCGGCGATTTCACGGCGGACCCCGAGCTGCTCGGCATCTTCCGTGGTGAGCTTGGGATAAGCGGGAGCCGTCGCCACGGCTACGTACCGCCGCGTGGGGTCGAGAGCGGCTCGGGCCAGGCCGGCGAAGACTGCATCCCACTCCACCCGCGTGCCCGGGCGGCTCGGCTCCACGGTGAAACCTTTCCCCGACGGCGTGGGCACGATGACGGCATCGACGGCGGGCCTTTCCAGCGGCCGGAGGAGGGCCTCGAGGGTATCGCGGCCCTGGGGTGTGTCGAAAATCAACGGGAGTCCCGAGGCCAGGCCGCCGGGGTTCACCTCCGCCATGCGGCTCAGCTGCTGCGGGGTGAGCGTGAACCGGTGCTCTTGATAGCCCAGCGTGATCGGCGCGGAAAAGGCCGTGCGGGCCATCCGCAGGGCGCGTTGCGCGTCCGCGGTGGTGATGCGCGGCGGCACCTCCCGCAGGGGCAAGGGTATCGTCGCCCTGCCGGTCTCCAGGGCGGTGAGGAGAGAGCGCGCCAGGACCTCCCGATCGATGACCAGCCCCGTCTCGGCGGCGACGGCCTTGGGTCCGGCGGGGGTGAGCGTGAGCCGGGCGTCTCGAGGCAGACGCTCGAAACGCAGGGCCAGGTCGTCGACCGTAGCCTGCCACACGGCGCCGTCCAGGTCCAGCACCGGGGCCACTGCGACCGGTGCCCGCCAGAGAGCCAGGCGGTCGCGGATCCGGCCCAACCAGGAGCCCTTCCGTCCCCACTGCCACACAGCCCGCTCCGTGGCCTCCACATCGAGGCGTACTCCGGCTTCACGGGGGACGAGCGCAGACGCTTGGGCCCCCGCGGTGACGGTCACCGGGGTTTCGAGCAAAGCTCTTCCCCGCGCTTCGACGGCCGCGCGGGCGGCCGCCGGCGGCCGCCCCCCGAGATCGGTCCCCAGAAATGTGACCCCCCGGTGAACGACGCCGCGGGACACGAGGAGCTCGCTCCCGGGCAAGACGACGAGGGCCAGCAGCGCAACAGCCAGCGCAAGCGGGATCTTGAAGGACACGACCGCGACTCCCGCCTGCTCACTCCTCCGCCGGTACGGCGAAGACGAACCGAGGGTTCATCTCCGTGGGCGGAGCGCTCACGGAATCGAGCGCCTGGACAGTGACCGTAACGCCGGGGCGCTGCTCCAAGCTGGGCACGACGCCGCCGGGCATGGCTACGGAGGAGATGAGGTCCTGCGGGACACCCACGGCCTCGATTCTGTACGGTTGCTCGAGCGGCACCCCCGACATGACGATGCCGTTGCCGGTGTCGAAGAACCCGGCACGGAACCCGACCCTTCGCCCGTTGATCATGATCGCTTCGGCGCCCGCGGAACGCAGTTCGTTCACGAGTTGAGTCATGTCGTAGGCCTCGAGCTCGGCCTGGGCGTCGCGGACGATCAGGATGACACCGGGTCCCACACCCGGCACACTCCCGGTAACCAGCCGCAGCTCCTCGAGGATCCGTTTCTGCTCGGCGATGAGGGACACGTCGGACTCTCCCGCGTAACGACCGGTGATCAAGCGCAGATTGAGATCGGCCCACTCCTCCTGCAGGCGGTCGTTTTCCTGATTCAGTGTGCCTATCAGGGCCGTGAGTTCGTCCAGGGTGCGGGAATCAAGGCTATGGGAGAGATTCTCCTGCACGCGGAGCTGGGTGGCCAGCAGGAAGCCCAGGACGGCGAAGGTGACGAAGAGTCCCCAGGTCGTGCGGCTGCGCGGAGCCATGTCACTTGAAGACCAGGCGCCGGATGATGGCCAGGTTCTGGAACAGTCTCACTCCGAAAGCGATGACGGCGGCCAGGTACAGATTGACCCCCAGCCGATCTCCGCAAAACGTGATCACCGCCG
>JAMDDA010000025.1:411-2945 GCA_023488925.1 Actinomycetota bacterium | reverse complement strand
TCTGGAAGATGAATGCGAATGAAGTCCCCCACCCTGTCTGGAACAACGACTGGGATTCGAGCGCCCTGGTAGTGGGCGACTATCTCTTCGAGGGCGGGGAAAACAGCTACTTCTTCATCATCAAACTCAACCGGAGCTTCGACAGTCGGGGGCAGGTGCGGGTGGCGCCCAAGGTGCTCCTGGCCTACCCCGCCTATGACGACGCCCTGTTCCGGGCCATAGGCGACCGCACTGTGAGCATCGAGAACTCCCCCGCCGTGCACCTGGATCCGGAGAGGGGTGACCGGGTGTACTTCGCGAACAGCGGGGGACGCGTTCTGGGCCTCGATATCAGTGCGCTGGGTCTTGGAAGAGCCGGGTACGGCCCCGGAGGCCAGGCGCCGGGCACTTGGGAGAAAGGCGTAGGCGCGCCCTCGGGACCGGTGGTGCGGGCCGTGCCCGAGCTCCCCGATCCGCGTGGCGCGGAGTTCCCCGTGGTCTTCAAGTTCTGGACCGGGGACGATGTGGACGCGTCCATCGTCATCGACGACGAAGGCATGCTGTATGTGGCCGCCGAGCTCGAACGCATGCTCCCCCGAGCCAAGGAGGTGGGGCAGCTCATGAAGCTCGACCCCTACCGTCCCGACGCGCCCCTGGTATGGTCGATCGCCGACCCGGCCAAAGGGGACAAGGGAGGCATCTGGGCCACGCCGGCCCTCCATGGGGGCATGCTCTACGTACCCACGCACACGGGCCGCCTGCTGGGCGTGGACCGGGCCGGCGGGCGCATCGTCTGGGAGAAGCCCTTCACCTACCATGCCTGGGGATCTCCTTTGGTGGTAGACGATACTTTGATCGTAGGCGACACCGACGGCTGGATCCACGCCTTCGACGTCTCCGACCCCGGTGTCGATCCGCCTCTGCTCTGGAAGGTGCGAGTCCCGGGGGGAGGAGCCGTGGAGTCCACCCCGGCTCTGTGGCGGGGGCGCCTCTACGTGGGCTCGCGCAACGGCTACTTCTACTGCTTCGGCGACCGCTAGCGGACCGCTGAAGAACCGGCCGGCACGCCCTGTTCGGCCCCCGCTGACCGCGTCCGGGCTCTCCGGGGAGGGCGGTGTGCTACCTTCGCACTGCGAACGTATGGATCGCAGCGAGGGAGGCGTCGTGGACCCGGTCATCATCACCGCCGCCCTGGTCGGTGCCGAGGTCACCAGGGAGCAAACACCCTATCTTCCCCTCACTCCGCGGGAGATCGGTCTCGCGGCCGCCGAGGCGGCGGCCGCAGGAGCCAGCGTCATTCATCTGCACGTCCGCACGCCCGAGGGCGAGCCGACCCAGGCAGCCGCCGTCTTCTCGGCGGCTGTCCTGGCCATCCGCGAGCGAACCGACGTGATCGTGCAGGTCTCCACCGGTGGAGCCATCGGCATGACCGCGCAGGAACGTCTGCAACCGGTCACCTGCCTCGCCGGGCGGGCCCGGCCCGACATGGCCTCGCTCACCACCGGGAGCTGCAACTTCGCCGATGGGGTCTTCCTGAACCCCCCGCCGGACGTGGAGGCGTTCGCCCGGGCGATGCTGCAGTTCGACGTCAAACCGGAGATCGAGGTCTTCGAAGCCGGCATGATCGAAAACGCCGTCCGCCTGGCCCGCCGCGGCCTACTGGCCGAGCCCCTGCACTTCAACCTGGTGATGGGCGTGCCCGGGGCCGTGCCGGCCACCCCGAAGCAGCTGCTCCATCTGGTCGAGACGCTCCCGGCGAACGCCACGTGGACCGTATCCGGCATCGGTCGCAGCCAACTCTCCATGTCGGTGCTCGGGCTGGTGTTGGGCGGCCACGTGCGCACCGGCCTCGAAGACAACATCTTCTATCGCAAGGGGGAGCTGGCCGTGAGCAACGCCCAGCTGGTGGAACGGGTCGTCCGGCTCGCCCGCGAACTCGACCGCCCGGTGGCCACGGTGGCCGAGGCCCGAGCCATCCTCGGTCTTCCGGCGGCCCGGCCGTGACCTGCGCCGGCGCGGCCGCGTGCGGCGCACCGTGTCCCCGGTGCGGGTCAGTCACCGTCGTACGGCCAGCAGACTCCCGATGACGAGGAGGGCCAACCCCAACGCCCGGGGCCAGGATATGCCCGTCTGGGGGACGCCGAAGAGCCCGAACTGATCGACCAGCATGCCCCCGGCCAGCTGGCCGGCGACGCTCCCCGCGATGAGCCCCGCGGCCCCGAGGCGCGGGATGAGGATGATCGTGCTGGTCACGAACAGGGCGCCGATGACTCCCCCGCTGAGCTGCCAAAGGGGGGCGCCGCGTACCGCCGTCAGGGAACCGTTCGCGGTGACCAGCGAGAGGGTGGCCAACGCAACCGTGCCCACGAAGAACGAGATCGTGGCTGCCTCCAGCAGCCCGGTGCGTTTGGCCAGGGCAGCGTTGACCGGCGGCTGCAGGGCGGACGTCACTCCCACCAGGAACATGGCCATGGCCAGCAAATACCGCGTCATCGCTCTCCCTTCATTCAACGTCCTCGCCGGTGCGGGGCGATACCACCTCACCGGTTCTTCCC
>JAMDDA010000025.1:0-401 GCA_023488925.1 Actinomycetota bacterium | reverse complement strand
TTTAAATCCTGTCGAGTTTATCTATAATGCAACGACCTCCGGCGGGTCGGCATGACGCCGCCGGGAAGAGCGGCACCCGACCGATCGAGGACACCATGAGACGAGAAACGGCAGCGGTCCATGTGGGGGTGGCCAAGGACACCGCCTACAACTCCGTGATCACCCCGATCTATCCCAGCTCCACCTTCGCTTTCGATCGAGTGGGGGAGAACAAGGGCTACGACTACACCCGGAGCGGCAATCCCACGCGCACGGCCTTGGAGGAGAACCTGGCCGCGCTGGAGGGGGGCACGTTCGCCCGCTGTACCTGCACGGGCATGGCCGCCATCACCGTCGTGCTGTTTCTGCTGCGCCGGGGGGATCACGTGGTGGCCGGCCACGACATCTACGGCGGTACCTAC
>JAMDDA010000217.1 GCA_023488925.1 Actinomycetota bacterium | reverse complement strand
ATCGGCGGTCACGTTCCCACTCCATGGTCGAGCCCGGGAGGAGGTCTGAATGGGTTTCCGCTTCTGGAGAAGAATCAGGATCGCGCCGGGAGTGACCCTGAACCTGAGTAAATCGGGCGGGTCTCTCTCGTTCGGGCCGCGCGGAGCGAAGTTCACCGTCGGCCGGCGGGGCGGGCGGGCCACGGTGGGTGTTCCGGGAACGGGTCTATTCTACACGACCGCTACCACCGGCCGGAGGTCGGGCAGGCGGAAAGGCGCGTCTTACTCTCCTCGGGCCGTCCCCACGGTGCGCCCGGAAGACCGCCTGACTCTGGGCTTCTTCAAGCGGCTCGTCACGCCGGCCGAGGAGGAGGCCCTGGTGGACGGTTGCCGGGAAATGATCCTCGGCCACGAAGACGCGGCGCTCGCACGCTTCGAGCAGGCGGTCCATCTGGCCGACGGCGCGTATCTCGCCGGCTTCCTGGCGCTCACGAAGGGGCGGCTCGAGGAAGCCACCGGCTATCTGATCAGGGCTGCGGAGAGCCACGAGAGTCTGGGTGGCTGCCTCTCCAAGTACGGCATCTCCGCCACCATGAGCCTCCCCATCACCGATGAGGTGTCCGTGCACGCGGGCCCGGATCTGCGGGGAGTGTTGCTGGGCCTGGTGGAGGCCTACCAGCGGCTGGGGCGCCGGCGGGAGGCGGTGGCGTGCCTGGAGAGGCTGCAAGAGCTCGAACCCGCCGATGTGGTGGTGAAACTCTCCCTCGCGGAGCTGTTGCTGGAGGCAGACCCGCCGGAGTCGTCTACGCCGCGGGGCGGGCCGCCGCAACCGGCGGGTGGGGACGTCTTGCAGAGGGTGGTGCGGCTGGCCGAAGGCATCGAGAACGAGACGCCGGTGCATGCCGCCCTTCTGCTCTACAAGGCCCGGGCCCTGCGCGGACTCGGGCTGTTGGAGGCGGCGCGGGAGACCTTGACGGGCGCCCTGCGCCGCTCGAAGGGCCGGTCCGGGGAGCTTCTCCAGGCGCTCCGCTACGAGCGGGCCCTGGTCTACGAGGAGCTCGGTCAGCGCCGGCGGGCACGCAGCGAACTCGAGAAGCTCTACTCCGAGGCTCCGGACTACGAGGACGTGGCGGCCCGGCTGGGGATCGCCGGAGGCGGCGAACGACTGCCTGCAGCCCCGCGGTAAGGGGGATCAGCGCGCCGCGAAACCGGTGCGGGCGGGCCGCTTGCCGGCCCGCTTCCGCTCCTCGGGCGCGAGAATCGTCTTGCGCACCCGCACCGACTGGGGCGTGACCTCCACCAGTTCGTCGGGGGCGATCCATTCCAGGGCCTGGTCCAGGGTCAGGGAGCGGGGCACCTTCAGGACCACGTCGACCTCCTTGGTTTCGGCCCGATAGTTACCCAGCTTCTTGGTCTTGGTGGGGTTGCAGCCGAGGTCGTCCGGACGCGAGTGCTCGCCTACTATCATGCCGTTGTAAACCCGGTCCATGGGGGAGATGAAGAGCGTGCCCCGGGCCTGCAGGTTCTCGAGGGCGTAGGCAGTGGCCACGCCGGTGTCCAGACTGACGAGCGAGCCCCGCTCCCGCCCCGCCACCTCGCCGGTCCAGGGACCATAGCCCACGAACCGGGAGAACATGACGCCCAGTCCGCGGGTGTCTGTCAGGAAGTCGGTGCGGTAGCCGATGAGCCCCCGGGTGGGGATGCTGAACTCCAGGCGCACCAGGCCCGTTCCGTGGTTGTGCACGCCGCAGAGCTCACCGTTGCGCCGGGCGAGTTTCTCGATGATCACGCCCTGGTAATCTTCGGGCACGTCGACGATGAGCTCTTCCATGGGTTCCAACCGGCGGCCCCGCTCGTCCGTCTGGGTGATGACCTCCGGGCGGGAGACGCAGAACTCCATACCCTCCCGGCGCATCTCCTCGATGAGGATGGCCAGATGCAGCTCACCCCTCCCCGACACCTTGACGCCGTCGGGCCGCCCGAGGTCCTCCATGCGCAGGGCCACGTTCACGCGGCACTCGCGCTCCAGGCGCTCCTTGATCTGGCGCAACGTGACCGCCCGCCCCTCCTCGCCGGCGAAGGGACCCGTGTTCACCAGGAACAACATGGAGACGGTGGGCTCCTCGATCTCCAAAGGGGGCAAGGCCGGGTCCGCGAGCTCGGGAGCGGAGAGAGTGTCGCCGATGGTGATGTCTTCCGGACCGGAGATCCAGACGATGTCTCCGGCCGAGACCTCCTCCACCTCCACCCGCTCCAGCCCGCGGGTGACCCAAAGATGGCTCGAGCGGCCCGTTTCCTGGGCGGTTACCTCCCAAGCGTTCCGGGGCTCTCCCGGGGAGTCCACCCAGCGGGTGACCGTGCGGACGAGGGGGTCGCCTTTGCGGTGCACGCCCTGCAAGACGCGCCCGCAGCCGAGGCGGCCGATGTAGTCGCTCCAGGCCAACGTGGAGACCTGCATGCGGAAGGGCGCGGCGAAGACGGCCCGTGGCGGCGGCACCTCGGCGACGATGGTTTCGAACAGCGCGTTCATGCTCCGCGCCTCGTCGGTGGGGAGATTGCGCGTCAGCCAACCCTCCAGGCCCGATCCGTAGAGCACGGGGAAGTCGGCCTGCGCGTCGGTGGCGCCGAGCTCTATGAAGAGATCGAAGGTCTCGTCCAAGGCGCGCTGCGGGTCGGCCGAGGGGCGGTCGGCCTTGTTGAGGATAACGATGGGGCGGAGTCCCCGGCGCAGGGCGCGCAGCAGCACGTAACGCGTCTGAGGCATGGGTCCCTCGGTGGCGTCCACCAGCAGCAGGACGGAGTCGACCATGGAGAGCACCCGCTCCACCTCCCCGGAGAAGTCGGCGTGCCCGGGGGTATCGATGATGTTGATCAGATAGCCGTTCCACTCCACCGTGCAGTGCTTGGCGCGGATGGTGATGCCCCGCTCCCGTTCCAGGTCGTACGAGTCCATCACCCGCTCCTCGACCCGGGC
>JAMDDA010000098.1 GCA_023488925.1 Actinomycetota bacterium | reverse complement strand
GATCTCCCTCCGAGGCCCCGGGGGGCGGCGCCCCCGGGGCCTCCCCTTCCCCGGCCCCACCTCGGCGGCCCCACCTCGGGCGCGTGGTACACTCCCTCCGCCGTACCCTGTGCTTTCGGTCCTGTTCCAGCGAGGCGGACGCGCTGCCGATGACGTGTGTGCCATGACGAAGGTCCTCCTCATCACCCCGCCCTACCACTGCGGCGTCCTGGAGAGCGCCGGGCGCTGGCCCAACCTGGCCTTCGTCTATGTGGCCGGTCACCTGCGTGCCGCCGGTTTCACGCCGGTCATCTACGACGCCATGTCCGCAGGCCACACCCTCCGCGATATCGAGCAGCGCATCCGGACGGAAGCTCCCCACGCGGTTTTCACCACCAGCTTTACGGCCAGCTACCCGGCGGCCGTCGAGGTGCTGCGCACCGCGAAACGCGTGTCGGCGGAGCTCGGCCGGCCCATGATCACCGGCCTGGGCGGCGTGCATGTCACCTTCCTGTACGCCGAGGTTCTGCGCCAACACGGTGATGTGGTGGACTACTGTTTCCGCGGCGAAGGCGAGGTCACCACGCCTGCGCTCTTGACCGCCTTGCGTGACGGCCGCGACCCCGGCACCGTGCCCGGAGTGGCTTTCCTGCGCGAGGGCGAGCTGGTGGCGACGCCCGAGCGGGCTTTCCTCCCCGACCTCGACACCCTTGTCCCCGCGTGGGACCTCGTCGACTGGGATCTCTACACCTTCTTCATCTTCCCGGGCAGTCGCATGGCCACCATCAATACCTCCCGTGGCTGCTCCCAGGCTTGTTCATTCTGCAGCCAGCAGAAATTCTGGCGCCGCACCTGGCGGGCCCGGAGCGCCGAGGCGGTGGCCGCCGAGATTCTCGCCCTGCACGAGACGTATGCCGTCGATGTCTGCCTGATCTCCGACGAGCTCCCCACCTACGACCGGGGGCGCTGGGAGCGCCTGCTCGACCTGCTGATCGAGGCCCGCTCCCCGGTGCGCCTGCTCATGGAGACCCGGGTCGACGACGTCGTGCGCGACGCCGACATACTCGGCAAGTACCGGGAGGCGGGCATCGTGCATATCTACGTGGGCGTCGAGGCCACCAGCCAAGAGACTCTCGACCGCTTCCAGAAGAACGCCGACGTGCAAACCGGCAAGCGGGCAATCGAGCTCCTGGCCGAACACGGCATCCTCTCCGAAACCTCCTTCGTGCTCGGCGTGCCCGAGGAGACGCCGCAGAGCGTGGCCCGCACCCTGGAGATGGCCAAGTTCTACGACCCCGACATGGCCCACTTCCTGCTCCTGGCCCCCTGGCCTTACGCCGACATGTGGCCGGAGCTCGAGCCCTACGTGGAGACGCGCGACTACGCCCTCTATAACCTGGTGGAGCCGGTGATGCGCTCGCGGGCCATGTCGCGCGACCAGCTCATGGACGCCGTGCTCCGCTGCTACATGGAGTTCTACATGAGCCGGCTACCGGTGTGGGCGCGGGAGAAGGACCGTTTCAAGCGCGACTACTTGCTACGCTCGGCCAAGCTCATCATGCAGAACTCCTTCATCACCAAGCACATCCCCGGCGGCTTTACCATGCCGGGGGCGGTCCGCAAGGTGCTCGACCGTTTGGCCGGATAGGCACACGAGGCGCGCCTGCGAGCCCCACGCCGCCCTGCGTGCGAACCCCGGGCCTGCGAACCCCGGGCCGCCCGACCGGCGGTCACAAGAAGAACACCACGTACGCCGTGACTGCCACCAGCACCGCGACGATCCCGTGCTTGACCACCACGGTGGTGCGCTTGGTCAAGAGATAGGCGGAGCCGGCGGCGGGGTAGAGCAGCCGCTCCTCCGCGGAGTACAGGGCAAGACGCAGCACGCCCGAAACCACCACCCACAAGAGCGCGCCGCCGATCACCCAGCGTAGCTCGCTCCGCACAGCACCCACGGCGGCGGCGGCCTCCGGTTCCAGGGCTCCCGCCCGCAGCGCGAGCCCGGCGCTGACGACCACCGAGCCTAGCCAGATCCCCGTGGCCAGGTCGTGCAGCAGGTTGTTGACGACGATAAGAACCAGACCGCCTTGCGCTCCCCTCCGTCTGCCCGTCATCAGCCCGCCTCCGCCGGTCCCCGGCGACGCCGCGCCAAGACCCGAACGGCCGTCCAGCCAAGACCGCCCCCGATGGTGACGCCCAGGGCGGCCAGAATCCCCCACACGAACGAACCCTTCCACAACACCACTTCAACGACGGGCGCGAACCCCTCGAGCAACACGGGGAAGTCCCCCATCACCACGGCGTCCCCCGGAGCCAGAGCCCGCGAACCCACCACCTCGTTCGCCTGCCGGAGCGTCACGACGGCGGCCGGGGAGAGGGCGGGACCCCCTTGCGGCTGGGTCAGGATGGAGACGTCGGGCCGGAAGGTCGGGATGACCCGATCCACGGTCACCTCCACCGCCGGATCGGCAAACAGCGCCCCGGCGACCCAACCTTGCCCCCCCTGCAGGAAGGGGCTGGTTTGCGAACGACCTTGCCACGAGACCCGCACGCGGACGGCCCAGGCGGACGGTGGCTCGCGCAGCCGCAACCTCAGCCCGGCCGCTTCGGCCGCGCGACCCTTTTCCAGCGTCACCTTCACCGCGTCGACCGCCAGGGGGGCGTCTTTCGGGCGATCCTGCTCGCCGAAGGGACCGGTGAGCCCGCCGCCGGCAAGCCGAGGGGCGACCTCCAGCGTGGCCAGCGAGCCGTCCCCGGGCCTCCAGCCGGTCACGGCCCCCCGGAGCGTCAAGTCCAGGCTGGGTGCCTGGATCGTCTCCCCGGGCCCGATCGGCACCGTGAGCTGCCGAAAGAGGAACAGGTGCAGCAGGCTGAAAACCAGCAGGGCGAGGACCCCCGACCAGACCACCCCCTCGCAAAACCAGCTCAGGTCGACCGGACGGTCGGCGAGCAGGCGGCCCACCGCGGCCAAGGCACCGCT
>JAMDDA010000074.1 GCA_023488925.1 Actinomycetota bacterium | reverse complement strand
GGCTTCGGCCGGCTTGGTGCGACAGAACATGGCGATGGTGTTGAGCGCGTTGAACAGGAAATGGGGGTTGATCTGAGCCTGCAGGGCCCGCAGCTCGGCGGCCAGCGTGGCCTGGCGTTGGTGGTCGAGCTCGGCCAGCTCGAGCTGGCTGGAAAGCAAGCGGGCCAGACCGGCGGCCACGGCGTCTTCGAGTTGCCCGATCTCCTTGGGGCGCGAGTAGTAGAGCTTGAGGGTGCCCACCGCCCGGTCGCGCACGATGAGCGGAGCGATGATGGCCGAATGCAGGGGGCAGTCGAGGTACGGGCAGCCGATGTTCCAGCGGTTGTTGACCACCTGCACCTCGCGCGTGCGCAAAGCCTCGACCGTGGCTTTCGTCTTGATCTTGGTGCCGGGCAGGTGATGATTCTCGGCCTCACCCACGAAGGAAAGGATGGTGGTGGTGTCGGTTATCGAGACTGCGTCGAATCCCAGCTTTGCGAAGATGAGATACGAGACCTCGCGGGCGGAGTCCGGGTTCAGGCCCTGGCGCAGGTGGGAGAGCGACTCGATGACGATGTCGAGGATACCCTCCGCCTGGAGGGCCTGCTGCCGGGAGATGTTCTGGAAGGTGTCACGGCCCAGGCCGATCCAGACGACGATGCCCACTGTTGAGAGGGCTACGAACGGAACGAGGGCCAGCTCCCCCCAGGACAGACGGGGCCGCAGCGCGTACAGCACGCCGACGACGACAGTCGCCTGGAGCGTGGCCAGGAAACCGCCCATGATGAGTGGGCCCTTGATGTCGTGGAGCGCGATGCGGTCCTGTTCCGAACGCAACCCTGTCCCCCCTTGACTGGGCGCGACGGCCCCAGTATACCGTCTTCAGACCTCGCTTTGGGTGAAGATGACCGCCTCCGGCGCGGCCACCGCTTCCTCGGCGGGCCGGTCGCGCTGCAGGGCGATCACCGCGCCGATCACAAGGGCCGCTCCCAGCAGCTGGGGGAGAGAGAAGGCTTCTCCGAACCACACGAACGACACCACGCCGGCCACCACGGGCTCGAGCGTGGAGACGATGGTGGCCCGCCCGGCGTCGAGATAGCGCAGGGCGGCGAGGAAGCAGCCGAAGGGCACGAGCGTGCCGAAGACGCCCACGGCCGCGATGAGAGCCAGGTTCCGGGGCGCGACGACAGCCGCCGGTATGTTCCAAGGCGGCTGGAGGAACGCCAGGGTCACGGCCGAGACGGCGAAACCATAGAAGAGGCGCGGAGCCACCCCTACCCGACTCTGCAGATGTTCGCCCGTGAGGATGTAGCCGGAGAAACTGACGGCCGCCCCGATGCCGAAAGCGACCCCCGCGCCCGACAGGGAGAGAACCTCGAGGTCATAGGCCTCCACCACGAGCGCGCAGCCGGCCAGGGCGGCCACGAGGGCGCCCACGGTCACCACTGTCGCCCGCCTCCCTTGGAAGATCCAGGCAAAGGCCACCACCATGGCCGGCGCCAGATACTCGAGCAGGATGGCAGTGGCCACGTTGAGCCGTTGAATGGCCGAGAAATACATGACCTGCACGGTGGCCAACAGGACGCCGAAGAGGACGAGCCACGCGAGGGTACGGCGGTCGACCCGCAGGGCCGGCCGCCGGGCGGCGAGAAGGTATATGAGAAGCAGGCCGGCGGTGACCACGCTGCGGCCCTGAGAGATGGCGAGTGGGGTGACGCCGGCGGCCATCACGAACTTGGAGAGGCTGCCGGAGAAGCCCCAGAGAGTCGCGGTTGTCACGACCAACAGGTAGCCACGTGTCTGTGGGCCGATCGTTTCACCTCGGTGTCGGGCGTCTCCGGGAACGGAGGCGCGTCACGGCAAAGAAAAAGCGAGCCCCGAGTGAACTCGCTTTGCACCCCTCATCGACTTCCACTTCCCCGTTGCTTCTTCGTACTCCGCGGCCTTTTATCTCCGCGTTTCCTCCACAACGGTCCTTGTGGGAGTCTCCGGGTGCCGCGTCTGGACTCTCGGGACTCTGCCTGCCATTCTACACGTTCTCTCGCGGCTGTCAAGCTCCAAAGGGGCAAAGATATCCCGCAAATTGGGCATAACGTGGGCGGCCCGGGGGCCGCTGTGGGCGGACTACTCGGGTGGCCGCGGGTGAGCGCGGCGCCTCGGGCCGGGCCCGTATGCTACAATGCCTGCCGTCTGGACCGCACGGGCGAGCGGAGTTAACTCAGTTGGTAGAGTGCCAGCTTCCCAAGCTGGATGTCGCGGGTTCGAATCCCGTACTCCGCTCCATCCTTCCCCCTCTGCGCGGCATCGTCGCGCGCCGGCGTGCCCCCGTCGGAGCGCCTCGACCGGCACGGAACGCAGACCGAAGGGGCATGGTCGCGCGCCCCCGTCGTGTGTTGCGCATCGGGTACCCTCGGGGGTATACTGGGTCCGTGTGTGGGAGGCCTGCGGGCGCATCTCGGTCCCGCCAAGGAGGTCATGATGGAAGTCGATTCGGCCAGCCAAGCAGTCAATGAGGATATCGATCGCGTGCTCAACCGGCTGCGCCGGATCGAAGGACAGGTGCGCGGTCTGCAGCGCATGATCGAGGAGGGTAAGGACTGTGAGGCCGTACTCACCCAGCTCTCGGCTGTCAAAGCGGCCCTGGATCGCGTGGGCATCTACTTGATCAGCCACCGTATGCGTGAGTGCCTGGAGACCGGCGGCCGCTCCGACGTGGACGAAGCCGCCATGGAGCAGGCCTTCGAAATCTTTCTCAAATACGTGCAGTGCGTGCGCTAAGGAGAGGCTGAAGCGTGAACGGGTCCGCCGCAGACGGCAGCGCAGAGCAGTTCGACGTGGCCATCGTCGGTGCCGGTCCGGCCGGTCTTACGGCGGCCATCTATGCCGCTCGTTCCGGACTGAAAACCCTGGTGCTCGAGCGCCAAACAGCCGGAGGCCAGGTGGCCATGACCGACATCATCGAGAACTACCCGGGTTTCCCGCAGGGCATCGGTGGTTTCGAGCTTACCGAGCAGATGAAACAACAGGCCGTGCGCTTCGGCGCCGACCTGCGGGAGATCGAGCCGGTGGAGAGGCTCGTGCCCGGGGCGGTCAAGGAGATCGTCACCGGCGGGGGCACCTACCGCGCGCGTACGGTGTTGGTGGCTACCGGAGTCGATCCGAAGGGGCTCGGCTGCGCCGGCGAGGAGAAGTTCCGCGGCCGGGGTGTCTCCTACTGCGCCACCTGCGATGGGGCCTTCTTCAAGGACAAGGTGGTGGCGGTCATCGGCGGCGGAAACTCGGCCGTCGAGGAAGCTCTCTACCTCACCCGCTTTGCCCGCAAGGTCTACATCGTCGCCCGGCGGGAAGAACTACGGGCCGATTGGATCTACGCCCGCCGAGCCGAAGGGAACCCCAAGATCGAGATCCTCTGGACCTGCCAGTTGCGTGAGGTGCGCGGCGGCGACAAGGTGGAGTCGATCTACGTCGAGTTCACCGACAAGCAGGAGTTCCACGAGATCAAGGTGGACGGGGTTTTCTTCTACGTGGGCCAGCGGCCCAACACGGCCTTCCTGGAGGGCGTCGTGCAGCTCGATCAGCAGGGCTTCATCGTGACCAACGAGCATCTGCAGACCTCGAGTGCGGGCATCTACGCGGCCGGTGACTGTCGGGCCAACGATCTCAAACAGGTGGTGTGGGCCGCCGCCGAGGGCGCCTTGGCCGCCAAGTGGATCGAACACTACCTGGACAATCTGTAGACGTTGGACAATCGGTAGGCGGCGACCTGCGCTGAGCAGGCTGCCGAAGAACCATCTGTCACGCCACGGTCGGTCCCGGCCGAGAGCCAAGATGCAGGTGTTCTTGGTCTCCGAACGTGGCGGTCATGGGAGGCCGGCGCCGTGACTGCGGCCGTTCTCGGCTCTTGGTCTCCGAACGTGGCGGTCATGGTCTTTTTCAGCAGCCTGCCGGCAGGCCCGTCGGGCGCGGGTGTCGTTCCCCGCGCAGCGGGCGGGTGAGGCGCGGTGGCGGGGCTTACGACGTGAGTTGCTCCCGCAGCCAGAGCGCCACCCGCCGGTGCATGACGGGCGAGGCCTGAATCGAGCGGTGGTCGCCGCCGGGGGTGATCACCACGTCGACGGGCCCGGCCAGGCGCTCGGCCAGCGCCAAGGTGTGGCGCAGCGGTACCACGTCGTCGCCGCGCGCTTGGAGCAGCAGCACCGGGCAGGTGACGTCACCGGCGGCGGCGAGTGCGGGGTGCGTGCGCAGGTACTCCCGCAGCCGCTCCCGGTCAAGGCGTTGAGTCGGGTCATTCCCCGCGAAGGTGACCGCGGCCGGCCGATCGACGCCGGCGAGGAGCACCTCTTCGCTCGCCGGGCAGATGAGGGCGGCCGCCGCGAATCCGGCGTCGGCGGCCGCCAGCAGGCCGTAGTAGCCGCCCATGCTCGAGCCGCGATACCCCAGGCGGTGCCCGTCGATCAAGGGGTGGCTGCGCAGCAGGGCGGCGGCGGCGAGGATGTCCTCCTGCAGGGGCCCGTCCGCCGTGCCGGTGCTGTCGCCGTGGCCACGGAAATCGAGGGCGAGCACGGCCATGCCCGCGGCGCACGCTTCCCGGCAGAACGAGTCGTGCCGGCCCCGGCGGCTACCCGCCCCGTGGCCTACGATCAAGCCCGGCAGGCGGTCTCGGTCGGGGGCGGCATCGGCCGGCAGGTAGAGGGTGGCGGCCAGGATGGGGCCACCCTTTCCTCCGCGGCGCAGATGGGTGGGTGGGCCGCTCCGGAAGCGCAGCTCTTCCGCGTGGATTCTGAGGGGAGCCGCCGAGGCCGGTGCGGTGCCCGGGGGCGTGCGGTCTGGAGGCTGGGGGTTCACGGCGGATCCTTGTGGGCGCGGCTCCTGGTGGGCGTTCGCGGGGTTGGGTCAGAGCACGAGATGAGCCAGGTAAGGCAGGTTGCGGTACAGCTGCAGATAATCGAAGCCGTAGCCTACGAAGAAGTCGTCGGGTACGGTGAAGCCGGAGTAGCGGACGGTGATGTCGGCCAGACGTCGGTACGGACGGTCGAGCAGCGTGCAGACCTCCAGGGAGCGCGGCCCGCGCAAGGCGAGCTGGCGCAGGATGTAGTGCAGGGTGAGACCCGTGTCGATGATATCCTCGACGATGAGGACGTTCCTGCCCTCCAGGGGCTGCTCCAGGTCCTTGACGAAGCGGACGGCGGTGTTCCGCCCGGTGGCCCGGTCGGATTGGTAGGAGGTTATGGCCAGGAAGTCCATCTCCAGGGGCAGGTTGATGGCCCGGGCCAGGTCGGCCATGAAGAAGACCGCTCCCTTGAGCACGGAGACAAGGAGCAGATCGGCCCCGTGGTAGTCCCGGGTGATCTCGGCGCCCAAGCCCCGGACCCGCCGGTCGATGTCCGCGGCGGTCAGGTAGACCGGGCCCACCACGCCGGTGACGGTCGCAGTTCCGCCCGCCTCGCTCTTCCCGGAAACCGTGCTCACCGCGGTGGCGCCATGTTGTATTTCTTGGCGAGCTGGATGAAGTCTTTCTTGTAGAAGAGCTTGATGCGGATCTCGGGGAACTTCTCCCGGAGCTTGCGCACCTTGCGGTTCTTGGCCGTGACCAGGGACTGCTTCATCTGGGTGACCTCCAGGTAGAGGTCGAGCTCGGGGAGGTAGAAATCGGGGGTGAACGCCTCGAGGATGTTGCCCCGCTCGTCTCGCTCCAGAATGAAGGTGCGGGGCTCGTACTCCCAGGGGATGCGGTAGTAGTCGAGAATCTTGGCGGCCTCACGCTCCGTCTCGGTGGCGAAGCGGGGCGGCTTCTTCCCCCGGTAGTACAGGAAGGTAGGCGTGTTCTCGCTCATGTCCCTGGTTGATTCTACCAAAGCCGAGAGGTCCCTCCCGGGTGACTGTGGGAGCGTGAGTCCCGGAGACCGCGGCAGGGTACGGGTCGGGGGCCTCCCCGGGTGGCTGCCGTGACGGCTTGGGGGAGCAGGGAGGAGGCGGTGCGGTCATCGCCCCGGGCCTTGGGAGCCGTCCGCCCCGTATGGTACCGTAACGCCCAAACCGTGGCCTGGAGAGAGCGATGACGCATACCCTCGTCTACCCCGCACACACCACGCACAACGCCGCCGGGCACCTGGAGATCGACGGCTGCGACGTGGTCGACCTGGTCGCCGAGTACGGCACCCCGCTGATGATCTACGAGGAGAAGACCATCCGCGATCAGTGCCGGCGTTTCCTGGCGGCTTTCCGGGCGCGGACGGATGATTTCGAGGTGATCTACGCGAGCAAGGCGTTCTGCACGCTCGCGGTGTGTCAGCTGGTGCAGGAGGAGGGGCTCTCCATCGACGTCTCCTCGGGCGGGGAATACCACACCGCCCTGAAGGCGGGCTTTCCCACGGAGCGCATGTTCTACCACGGCAACAACAAGACTCACCAGGAACTGGAGTATGCACTCGAGCACGGGGTGGGCTTCGTGGTGGTCGACAGCTTCAGCGAACTCGCCACCCTGGAGGAGATGGTGGCGGCCCGGGGCGCCTCCCAGAAGATCCTCCTGCGTATCACCCCGGGCATCGAGGCGCACACCCACTCCTACATCCAGACCGGGCAGCTCGATTCCAAGTTCGGCTTCGGTCTGGCGGAAGGCCACGCTGCCGAGGCCGTCCGCCGGGCCCTGGAAGCGCCTCATCTGGAGCTCGTGGGACTCCACGCCCACATCGGCAGCCAGATCTTCGAGCTCGAGGGGTTCCGTAAGGCCATCGCCATCCTGGTGGATCTCATCAAGGAGACCCACGACCGCTACGGTTTCGACTGCCGCTACCTGAACGTGGGCGGGGGGCTGGGTATCCGCTATACCGAGGAGGACACGCCGGTCACCATCGAGGAGTACGTGGAAGGCAAGGTGGGCGGCGTGCGCCGGGAGATGGCCCGGGTGGGCCTGCCGGTACCGCGCGTGCTGGTGGAGCCGGGGCGTTCCCTGGTGGGCAAGGCGGGCGTCACCGCGTACACGGTGGGTACCATCAAGGAGATCCCCGGCATCCGCACCTACGTGAGCGTCGACGGCGGCATGAGCGACAACCTGCGCCCCATGCTCTACGATGCGAGGTACGAGGCCATGATCGCCAATCGGGCGGAGGCGCCGGCCGACACGGTGGTCACCGTCGCGGGGAAACACTGCGAGAGCGGCGACGTGCTGGTCAAAGACGCCCACATCGCCCGGCCGCAGTTGGGCGACGTGCTGGTGATGCCGGCCACGGGGGCTTATTGTTACAGTATGGCCTCCAATTACAACGGCAACCCCCGCCCGGCCGTGGTGCTGGTCAAGGACGGGCACGCCCGGGTCATCGTGGAGAGGGAGACGTACGACGACCTGGTGGCGAAACAGCGGCCCCTCGAGGGTTAAGGAGAGAGCGATGGCGGCAGAAACCTCGGTACGCATCGGCCTGCTGGGCTTCGGCACCATCGGCTCGAGCGTCTACAAGCTGATCGAAAAGGAACACGACGCGATTCTGGAAGCCACCGGGGTCGACCTGCGGGTAGGCAGGATTCTCGAGATAGACTTCAGCAAAGCGGGCGTAGTGGCTCCCGTCGAACTCTTCACCAACGACTTCGAGGTCATCATGAGCGATCCCGCCGTGAGCATCGTGGTGGAACTCATCGGCGGCATCGATTGGGCCTTCAAATATGTGGACGAAGCGCTGCGGCGGGGGAAGAACGTCGTCACGGCCAACAAGCAACTCCTGGCCAACCGGGGGGCGGCGCTCTTCGAGCTGGCGAAGAGCGTGGGGCGGCAGATCCGTTTCGAAGCGTCCGTGGGCGGAGCCATCCCCATCATCAAAGTCATGCGCGAGAGCATGGTCGCCGCCGACCTGCACACGGTCTACGGCATCGTCAACGGCACCACCAACTACATTCTCACCGCCATGTACCGGGGCGAGGGGGACTACGCCGACACCCTGGCTCGGGCTCAGCAGCTGGGCTACGCCGAGGCCGACCCCACCGCCGACGTGGGTGGCCACGATGCAGCGGCCAAGATGGCCATACTGGCCTCCATTGCCTACCATTCCCGGGTGACCATGGCTGACGTGGCCTGCGAGGGCATCGAGAAGATCACGGCCGAAGACGTGCGGTACGCCAAGGAACTCGGCTTCGTGATCAAGCTCATCGGGGCGGCCCGGCTGATCGACGGCAAGGTCAACGTGCGCGTTCATCCGATGCTCGTGCCCGCCTCGCATCCGCTGGCCTCCATCAACGGCTCCTACAACGCCGTCTACCTGCAGGGGCACGCCATCGACGAGATCATGCTCACCGGTCCCGGCGCCGGGGGTATCCCCACGGCCTCGGCCGTGGTCAGCGACATCGTCTCGATCATCAGCACCAAGACGGCCGGCTTCCTGCAGAACTGCTCCTGCTACAAGACTCTCGCGTTCCTGCCCGATGACGAGGTGGTCTCCACCTTCTTCATCCGGGCTCAGGTGGAGGACCGCGCCGGGGTGCTCGCCCAGATCGCCTCGGTCTTCGGGGAACACGACGTGTCCATCGAGAGCATGTTGCAGAAGAACCGGGGCGACGACGCGGAGCTCGTGCTGATCACCCATCCCACCAAGGAGAAGGGTTTCTTCGCGGCTATCGACCGGGTCGCCGATCTGGCGTGTGTCAAGGGTCGGCCGATGACCATCCGGGTGCTGTGAGGCCGCGGCCGCCTGCGGCTTGAAGAGGCCCCCGGCGGAGACCGAGTCGGCGGGGCGATCGGACCCGGGACGGTCCACGACATACAGGGAAGGAGTGACGGCGGAGCAATGACCGTGAAGACCCGGCATGCCCGGATCGTACATTTCTCGGACATCCACACCGGCTCTCAGTACTTCGTGCCCAATCTGCTCAACCGGACGTTGGTGGAGATCAACGATTTGGCCCCCGATGTGGTCGTGGTCACGGGTGACCTCACGAGCATGGGGTACCGCCAGGAATTCCGCGAAGCCCGGGAGTACCTCGACCGCCTGGACTGCCCCGACATCCTGGTGATGCCGGGGAACCACGACAGCCGGAACGTGGGCTACATGCATTTCGAGCGGCTCTTCAGCACGCGGGATTCGGTGATCCGCAAGAACGGCGTAACCCTGGTGGGAGTCGACTCCTCTGAACCCGATCTGGACTACGGCCGCATAGGCCGGCACCGTTACGGCTGGATTCGGGATGCCTTTGCCCAGCGCCCCGACGACTTCAAGATCTTCGCCCTGCATCACCACTTGTTGCCGGTGCCGGGCACCGGGCGGGAGCGCAACGTGGTGCACGACGCCGGTGACGTGCTCGAGGTACTGATCGAAGCCGGAGTGAAGTTGGTGCTCTCCGGACACAAGCATGTGCCCTATGCCTGGCGGCTCGAAGACATGTTCGTAGTCAACACCGGGACGGTGAGCACGCTGCGTCTGCGGGGCAACACCAAGCCCTGCTACAACGTGGTGGAGATCCGGGGCGAGCACGTGACGATCACCCGCAACTACCCCTTCCACGGGGGGGAGGTGATCGTGGAGTTCGACGCAGGTGCGCTCACCTATACCCGCCATGACTTCCACCTCGACCGGATCATCACCGACGCCTGAGCGTCGCCCTGCTGCCGTTGCCCTGATCGACGGCGAGCACTACCCGGCGGTCGTCGCCAACGCCTTACGCGAGCTGGGGGAGCGCTACGAGTTCCGAGCCGCCGTCTTCCTCGGCGGGACGGAGAAGATCAGGGGAGACGACCTGGAGGCCGAGGCCCGGCGGCTGTACGGGCTCCCGGTGATCTTCGCCGCCGAGCCTGCTGCCGCCCTGGTGAAGGCCATCGAGGAGCACGGCCCGGATGTGGTCGTTGACGTCAGCGACGAGCCTGTGGTAGGGTACCGGGAGAGGTTTCGGTTGATCAGTTTCGCTCTCTCCCGGAACGTCTCGTACGAAGGGTCAGATTTTCGTTTCACACCCCCACGGCTCGACCGCCTCTCCGCCTCCCCGTCGCTGTCCATCATCGGCACGGCGAAACGTGTAGGCAAGACAGCGCTCAGCGGCTACGTGGCGCGGATCATCCAGGAGGCTTCGGGGTACGGGTCCACGGGTGCTCCGGGCGTCGTGATCGTGCCCATGGGGCGGGGAGGCCCCGCCCGTCCCGAGATCATCGACGGGCTGGAGCGGGTACTGGGGGCCGCCGATCTGCTGGCTTGGAGCCGGCAGGGCAGGCACGCGGCCTCGGATCATTTCGAGGACGCCGCCCTCAGCCGGGTCACCACCGTGGGGTGCCGGCGGTGCGGCGGGGGCATGGCCGGGCAGCCCTTCGTCTCAAACGTAGCCGCGGGGGCGATACTGGCCAACGGGCTGGGAGCCCGCCTGACCATCTTCGAGGGCAGCGGAGCGGCCATGCCGCCGGTGGCCACCGACGCGCGCTTGTTGGTGGCGGGGGCGCACCAGCCGCCCGAGTATGTCACCGGCTACCTGGGGACCTACCGGGTCCTGGTGAGTGATGCGATGGTGTTGACCATGGCCGAGGAGCCTTTGGCGGAGCGAGCGACCGTGGAGCGGATCCTGCGGGAGGTCGAGGAGCTGCGGCCGGGGATGCCGGCGATCCCCGTCGTGTTCCGGCCTTTCCCGGTGGAGCCGGTAGAGGGCCGGCGCGTGGCCCTCTTTTCGACCGCGCCCCCGGTGCAGGCGCCGAGACTGCGCCGCCACCTGGAGGAGCGGCACGGCTGCGAGGTGGTGGCCTTTTCGGGCAACCTCTCCAACCGGAGGGCGCTCGTGCGGGATCTGGAGAACCCGGCGCTGCACGGGGCCGAGATGTATTTGACCGAGATCAAGGCGGCCGCCATCGACGTGGTGGCCGAGGCGGCGGACGAGCGGGGTTTGCCGGTGGTATTCGTGGACAACCTGCCGATGGAAGTGGCGCCTGCTCAGGAAGGGGCGTTGGCTGAGTTGTGCCGTTGGCTGGCCGGCGTGGCCCGGGAGAGACACGAGAGCACGAGATGAGGCCGAGAGAGCCGAAACGCGGGAGGCACCCGCACATCCGCATCGTGAGCCAAAGCCACGGCGTGCCCTTCTCCAAGGGGCTGCTGGCCCAGTCTCTCACGGCCACGGGCCTGCCGCCGGATCGGGCCTACCGGGTAGCCGTGGAGGTGGAGAGCCGTCTCCTGGCTGCGGGGACCCTGGATATCGACGTGGAGGAGCTGCAGGCGAAGGTGGGCGGGGTGCTCTCGGAGATGGAGGGGCCGCCGTACCCGGTGCGCTACCAGAAATGGCACCAGCTGGGGATGCAGGACCGGCCGGTCATCATCCTCATCGGCGGAGCCACGGGCGTGGGCAAGAGCACCATCGCCAGTCAGATCGCCAACCGAATGGGCATCGTCCGGACGATTTCCACCGATGCCATCCGCCAGGTGATGCGCACCTTCTTCTCGGCCGCCCTCATGCCCGCCATCCACTATTCCTCCTTCGATGCCGGGGCAGCCATCCGTATCCCGGTGGGGAAGAACCTGAACCCCAACCTGGTGGCGTTCGTGGAGCAGGTGGAGATGGTCACGGTGGGGGTGCGGGCGGTGGTCGACCGGGCCACCGAAGAAGGGACGGCCATGGTGGTGGAAGGGGTGCACCTCGTGCCCGGCTTCATCCCCATGGAATCGTGGCGGCGGGCCCTGGTGCTGCACATGGTCGTGGCCGTCAAGGACGCCGACCTGCACCGCAGCCACTTCCTGGTGCGCGACCGCGAGACCGACGGTCGCCGGCCCTTCATCCGCTACCTCGAACACTTCGATGAGATCCGCAAGATCCAGGAGTTCATCCTGGCCCGAGCGGAAGAGGAAGGGACCCTGGTCATCGACAACGTCAATGTGGACGATGCGGTCGGGCTGGTGGTCGACGCGCTCTACGAGCTGATCGAGAGCCAAGCGGTCACCGGGGGGGAGATGTCGGCGGCGCGGCCGGGGAGCGGGGCGGGAGGTCGGTCGTGAGCACGTCGTGCTGCTTGTGCAACGAGTTCATTGCGGCGACCGAGGCGGCCGCGTTGGCCGCCGGCCGCTGGATGGGCCGGGGGAACGCGGTGCAGGCGGACGCGGAAGCCGCGGAGGCCATGTACCAGGCCCTCGACCGTATGGAGCTGAACGGCACTGTGGTGATCGGCGAGGCTGAGGAAGGGACCGGGAGCCGCCTGGTGCGGGGTGCCACCGTCGGCCGGGGCGGTCGGGCCTACGATCTCGCCGTGGACCCTTTGGAGGGGGCCGGGATCCTCGCCCGCGGCCAGAGCGGCGCCGTAAGCGTCCTGGCCGCCGGGGCCCCGGGTGGTATCATGACCGCCCCCGACATGTACATGCAGAAGATCGCTGTGGGGCCGCAGGCGGCCGGGGTGATCGACATCGACCGGCCGGTGACGGCGAACCTGCTGGCTGTGGCGGAAGCCCATGGGCGCAAGGTGGGGGAGATCACCGTGATCATTCTCGACCGTCCGCGCCACGAGGACCTGATCGCCGAAGTTCGGCAGGCCGGCGCCCGCATCAAGGTGATCGCCGATGGAGACATCACCGCCGGCATTGCGGCCGCGGTGGGCGGCACCGGGGATCATCTCTCCATCGGCATTGGCGGAGCGGCGGAAGGGATCATCACGGCGGCGGCCCTCCGTTGCTTGGGGGGGGAGATTCAAGCCAAGCTGTGGCCCGTCACCCGCAAGCAGGTGGAGTTGGCCAGGGGGCACGGCATCGACGACATCGAAGCGACTCTGACCACCGCCGACCTGGTCAAGGGCGATCTCGTGTTCTCGGCCACCGGGGTCACCGCCGGGGAGTTCCTGAAAGGCGTGGCCTACTTCCGCGACGGGGCCCGCACTCAGACCCTCGTCATGTGTACCGAGTGCCGCCGGGTGCGCTTCGTGGACACCATCCACCTTTTCAGCGATGAACGCCGGGAGATCCGGTTGTAGTCGTATGTGGAGGTTGTAGTCGTATGTGGAGCCGGCACATCGGCTCGAGAACGGCGCATTGGAGGCGACAGAGCTGATCGATATGAACGACACACGCAACATCGGGTACGACGAGGGGAAACCATGGAGCTAACAGAGCTCGAACCGAAGCTCGTCTCCGACCTCCACACCGTGGCGGCGGAGCTGGGCATCAAGAACTACCGCAAGTATTCCAAGCAGGATCTGATCATGCGGATCCTGAACGAGCAGTCCGCTGACCGGGGGCTGCAGTTCAGGACGGGTCTCCTCGACGTCTTGCCCGACGGGTTCGGTTTTCTCCGCACCGAGGGCTATACCCAGTCCGACAGCGACATCTACGTGTCGCTGTCGCAGATCCGCCGCTTCAAGCTCCGCCGCGGGGATGAAATCACCGGCCAGGTGCGCACTCCCAAGGACAACGAGAAGTACCACGCCCTGCTCAAGATCCAGACGGTCAACGGCCTCGATCCCGAGCATGCGCGGCACCGCCCGAACTTCGATCAGCTCACCCCCCTCTTCCCGGACGAGCGCCTGCGCCTCGAGACCACGCCCGACCGGATCGCTCCGCGGGTGATGGACTTGATCTGCCCCATCGGTAAAGGCCAGCGTGGTCTGATCGTCTCTCCGCCCAAGGCGGGCAAGACCACTATCCTCAAGGAGATCGCGAACTCCATTTCGACGAACAACCCCGAGGTGCACCTGCTGGTGTTGCTGGTGGACGAGCGCCCCGAGGAGGTCACCGACATGGAGCGGTCGGTGAACGGCGAGGTGGTGAGCTCCACGTTCGACCAGCCGTCCGAGAACCACCTGCAGGTGACCGAGCTCGTCCTCGAGCGGGTGAAGCGCCTGGTCGAGGTGGGCAAGGACGTGGTGGTGCTGCTCGACTCCATCACCCGCCTGGCCCGTGCGTACAACCTGGCGGCGCCCGCCTCCGGGCGCATTCTCTCCGGCGGGGTCGATTCCACCGCGCTCTATCCGCCCAAGAAGTTCTTCGGAGCGGCGCGGAACATCGAGGAAGGCGGCAGCCTGACCATCCTGGCCACGGCCTTGGTAGAGACGGGGTCGCGCATGGACGAGGTGATCTTCGAGGAGTTCAAGGGTACGGGCAACTGGGAGGTGCACCTGAGCCGCCAGCTGGCCAACAAGCGCATCTTCCCGGCCATCGACATCGAGAAGTCGGGCACCCGGCGCGAGGAGCTGCTCATGGAGCCGGCCGAGGCGAAGATGGTGTGGAAGCTGCGCTCCGTGCTGCACGCTCTCGATCCCAACGCGGCGATCGAGCTTCTCATCGACAAGATCAGGGACACCAAGTCGAACGCGGAGTTCCTCGAGGCCATGCGGAAGAACTCCCGCTAGGAACCCATGGCCTTCGCGATCGGCATCAAGGGGGTGACCGTAGGCCACTCGACCAACCAGACCGGCGGCACCGGCTGCACGGTCGTGCTGGTGCCGGGCGGGGCGGTGGCTTCCCTGGATGTGCGCGGCGGGGCTCCCGGAACCCGCGAAACCGACCTGCTCTCGCCGTACTCTTCGGTGGGCGAGCCCCACGCCGTCGTGCTCACCGGCGGCAGCGCCTTCGGCTTGGCGGCCGCCGACGGAGTGGTTACCTACCTGGAGGAGCAGGGCTACGGCTATCAGACTCCGTTCGGCCGGGTGCCACTGGTCGCGGCCGCCGTGATCTACGACCTCGGCCTGGGGCAGGCCCACGCCCGTCCGCGGGCGGAAGACGGCTACCGGGCGGCCGCCGGCGCCTCGTCGCTGGTGGAGGAGGGCTGTGTGGGCGTGGGCACGGGCGCCACCGTGGGGAAGGTTCTGGGGGAGGAGGGCTGGATGAAGTCCGGCTTCGCCGCTGCTCAGCTCTGTCTGCCCAGCGGAGTGACTGTGGCCGCCTTCACGGTGGTCAACGCCTTCGGCGATGTCCTGGCCGAGGACGGCTCCGTGCTGGCCGGGGCCCGGTTGGAGCCCGGCGGGGGTGAGCCCGGGCCCGCTCCGAGCTGCTTCCTCGATACCCACGCGTATCTCTTGACGCTCGCGGATCATCCCCGCTTCAACAGCCGCATGGAGCACACCACCCTGTCGGTGGTGGTCACCGATGCTCGTCTCACCAAGACGGAGTGTTCGCAAGTGGCGCGCATGGCCCATGACGGTCTGGCCCGGGCCGTCTCTCCGGTGCACACCCCGGTGGACGGCGACGCGGTGTTCGTGCTCTCGGCCGGCGCTCGGGGCTCGAGTGTGTTCCAGCTGGGAGCGGCGGCCGCCGACGTGGTCGCCGCCGGCATTCGGCGGGCGGTCAGGCTGGCCGAGGGCTCGCACGGGGTGCCCGCCCTGCAGGACCTCTGAGGGGTCGACCATGCGCCTGCTCAGGACCAAGCGCGAGGTACGCCGGGCGGTCGCGGCCTTCCGGGAAACGGCGGGAGGCCACGGGGCCGGTCCGGCCGAGCGCGGTGTGGGCCTGGTGCCCACCATGGGCTACCTGCACGAGGGTCATTTGTCTCTGGCCCGGCGGGCCCGCAGCGAGAACGGCCTGGTCATCATGTCGATCTTCGTCAACCCCACGCAGTTCGGACCCGGCGAGGACCTCGACCGCTATCCGCGCGACCTGGCGCGCGACCTGGCGCTGGCCGAGGAGACGGGGGTCGATATGGTCTTCCATCCGGCCCCCGAGGAGATGTACCCGGCGGGATACGCCACCTGGGTGGACGTGGAGGGGCTCACCGAGCATCTGTGCGGCGCTTCGCGCCCGGGGCACTTCCGGGGCGTGGCCACCGCCCTGCTCTTCT
>JAMDDA010000123.1 GCA_023488925.1 Actinomycetota bacterium | reverse complement strand
CGCACGGCTTCCCGGGCCTCGCCGGTCGCCGGGGCGGCTCCTTTGCGGCTCTTCACCACGACGGCTTTCAGGTTTTTCGAGCCCATGACGGCACCCATGCCTGTACGGCCGGCGGCGTGACCCCGCTGGGTCACGATGCAGGCAAGGGGCAGTCCCCGCTCTCCGGCCGGACCGATGAGAAACATGAACAAGCCCTCGCCACCGTGCTCGGCGGCAAGGCGGCGGGCCGCCGCTTGGGTGTCCAGACCCCACAGGGAGGCGGCGTCGCGCAGCTCGGCCCGTCCCTCCGCGATATACAGATAGACCGGGACCGCCGCCCGACCGTGCACCTGAAGAGACTGCACGTCGTTTGCGCGCAGAGCGGGGCCCACCCGGCCACCCACGCTCGAGCTCCCCAGCAGCCCGGTCAGAGGCGAGCGGGCACTCACGTGAACCCGGGCGGCCGAGGGTGCCGCGGTCCCGGTGAGCAGTCCGCACGTGAACAACAGGGGGTTCTCCGGGTCCAACGGCCCGATTTCAGGACCAACCTGCTCGAGTAATGTGAGGGAGTTCAGGCCGCGCCCCAGCAGGACGCGACCGACCACCGCTTCTTCCAAAGGACGGCGGGTCAGTGAACCGGCCGTCAAGTCGACGACCAGGATGTCACCGTGAGCCGACATGTCTACTCCCCTCCGCGAGACCTGACCGAAAGGCGCGACCGCCGGCCCGAGCGCGGAGAGGAACTCCGCGCCGGACCCTGCTCTCGGCCGCCGGCCGCATCCCCGGCCCGGCCGAATGTGGCCGGCCGGACTTGAACCGGGCCGGAGTCAGGCCACAACCGCGCCGAGCTCCTTGGCCACCTTGATGGCGGCCCCGGCGTCGGAGGCGTAGCCGTCGGCTCCGATCTGGTCGGCAAAGGCCTGAGTCACCGGGGCGCCGCCCACGAGCACCCGCACCCGGTCCCGCAGGCCGGCCCGCTCGAGCTCGGCCAGGGTCTCCCGCATCATGGGCATGGTGGTGGTGAGCAGAGCGCTCATCCCGAGGAAGTCGGCCTGGCTCTCCTTGACCTTCGCGACGAAGGTGGCCGGGGGCACGTTGATGCCGAGATCGATGACCGCAAAGCCGGCGCTGGCCAGGAGCAGGGCCACCAGGTTCTTGCCGATGTCGTGCAGGTCGCCCTTGACCGTCCCGATGACCACGGTGCCTTCGACCTGTATGTCTCCCACGGCCAGCAGGGGCTTCAAGATCTCCAGACCGGCCTCCATGGTCTTGGCCGCCCGCAGCACCTCGGGGATGAACATCTCCTCGGCCTCCATCTTGGCGCCCACCACGTCCATGGCGGCGATGAGGCCTTGGTTCAGGATCTCCTGGGCTTCGTGACCCTCGGCCAAAGCCTGCTGCACCTGGGCCAGGACGGCCTCCTTGTTGCCCTGCTCCACGTTCAGCTTGAGCTCTTCGAACAGCGACATGAATGCTCCTTCGCGCTGGGGTTGTGCCGGTCGATTCATGAACACAGCCCTCGCAGCCGGAAGGCAGCCGCACCGCTCCTCCCGCGAGGGTCTACAAAACCGCCGCGCTCAGGTTACGTTGCCGTGAGCGGCTCCATGGTCCAGCAGCCGCACGTGGAATCCCAACGCTTCCTCCGCTCGAGGGGCGTATGCAGGGTGAACGATCCGTCTTGGGCCACGATGAGCATGTTCGGCTGCGGTCCGGGGCGTTTCCTAGTTGTAGCGGATGCGGGGGTTGAGATACGCATAGATGATATCAGCCAGCAAGTTCGACAGGCTGAAGATGACCACCAACAGCATGGTCGTGGCCTGAATCAGCGGCAGGTCACGCCGCTGGATGCCGAAGAGCAACAGGCGCCCCAACCCGGGATAACTGAACACCGATTCGGTCACGATGAGACCGCCGATCAACCAGCCGATGCCGATGGCCACCACGGTGACCGTGGGCAGGAGCGCGTTGCGCAGCACATGCGTGAACAACACCCGGGCCGGTGACAACCCCTTGAGATGGGCCGTACGCACGTAGTCCATGCGCAGCACCTCCACCGTGCTCGAGCGGGTCATGCGCACGATGTAAGCCAGGCTGGTCAACGACACGGTGATTCCGGGCAGAATGAGCCGGGGCAACGCCTCGAAGAAGCCCGCATCGGGACTGATGGCCGACTGCGACGGGAACCAGCCCAGCTTCAGAGCGAACACGGCGATGAGAATCACGGCGGTCACAAACTCGGGCAACCCGATGAAGGCCAGGGAGCCCACCGAGATGACCTGATCCACGTAGGAATTTCGGCGCAGAGCCGCGATCAACCCCAACACGACGCCCAGGGGGACATACATGACCAGTCCCACCAGGCCGAGCATGGCCGAGTTGCGCAACCGCTGGAAGGCCAGGGGGCGCACCGCCGAGTTGGTGCTGATCGAGTCGCCCCAGTCGCCCGTGGCGAAGTTGACCAGCCAGTCTCCGTACTGCACAGGCAGGGGGCGGTTCAGACCGAGCTCCTCGCGTAGGTTCTCCTTGGCCTGCTCGCTCGCGAAACGCCCCAGCACCATGGTGGCCACGTCCCCGGGAAGGACCTGGGTCGCGGTGAAAACCACCACAGAAGACAGAACCAGGCTGATCACCACGAACCCGAGACGACGCACGACGAAGCGGATCACTTAAACCTCCCCCTCCCCCTGGTCCCCGAAGACGATGGACTCGGCCTGCAGGGCCCGGAGCTCTTCGAGGGGGATGTGGCAATTGATCCAATGATCGCCTTCCCCCTGACGCCAGGGAGGCTCCTGCTCCCGACAGATATCGCCCAGGAGACGGGGGCAGCGGGGGTGGAAACGGCAGCCCGAGGGGATGTTCAGCGCGCTGGGCACCCCGCCCTCCAGACGGATGTTTTTCTGCTTCACGTCCGGATCGGCCACCGGGATCGCAGAGAGCAGCGCCTCGGTGTACGGGTGGAAGGGCGGCGTCAGCACCTGGCGGGCGTCACCCCATTCCATCATGGCGCCCAGGTAGACCACCGCCACCCAGTCGGAGA
>JAMDDA010000090.1 GCA_023488925.1 Actinomycetota bacterium | reverse complement strand
GGTCAGATCAACCACCAGCACCTTGTGGCCCCGCCCGACGCCTTCGTCGAGGGCTTCCTTGAGACGCGGCGCCGTATACACGTCGAGTTCACCATCGACATGGACGATGTACGCGTCTCCAGCGGCCGTGTTGTTTATGGAAACGTTCATCGGCGGTCTCGAGCTTATCACCGTCCGGCTCGTCGTGCATCCTCGGTCCGCACGGGGCGGTCACGGTCTCTTTCAACGGCCGGCTAGCGGCTTGTGGTAGTGGTGGAGCTGCCGGCGCCTGCGTTCCCGCCGGAGCCCGCACCCGCGGTGGTGCTGGTGGTGGCGTTGGTCTTGGAAGCGGTCAGCTGGGCGAGCTCGGCCTTCACCGTGTCGGCCATGTCGCCGGTGGGCGCAAGTTGCAGGTACTTGTTCCAGGCCAGGATCGCGGCATCCGTGTTTCCCGCGCCCCGCTGGGCCGCGCCCAGCTGCAGGAAAGCCTGAGCATTGGTCGGGTCGAGGGTCGTCGCCTCGTTCAACACGCGCACCGCCGCCTTGTAGTCACGGCTGTCGGGGGAGAGATAAATGCCGGCCAACCGCAGGCGCACATCCACGTCCCCGGGCTTGACAGCGGCCAGCTTCTCCAGGTACTCGGCGGCCTTCTGCGGCTGCTTGAGCTGATCATACTCATTGGCGATACCCAGAAGTG
This sequence comes from Actinomycetota bacterium, assembly GCA_023488925.1. Lineage (GTDB taxonomy): Bacteria > Actinomycetota > Thermoleophilia > RBG-16-64-13 > RBG-16-64-13 > JAMDDA01. Next base: position 2,355 of record JAMDDA010000090.1, on the reverse strand, counting down.
CGGTGGCGTCTTTCGGGTCTTGCGCCAGGATGGACTCGTAGTTCTTGATGCGGTCTTCGGCCGTCTTCGGAGACGCCTGGCCGTTACCGCCCCCCAAGCTCCGCCAGAGGTCGCCCCAGTTCAGGTTCGTGCCGCTGCCAACGCCCAGGGCGACGAAGCTCAGCCCGAAAACGAGGGCCAAACCCAAGGAGACCCACTTCGCCCATCTGTTGATACGTCTACGATCGAGCAGCACGTTCGGCTTCTCCTCTTCAGGTCTTTCGCTCCGCTGCGGACGAGGTGTATGGCCCGGGGCGACGCATCCGGTGTGAACCGCCGCTCAGATTATGCCCCATGACGGCCGTGGCGGCCACCCGCGTTGTCCTGGGGGCGACCGGGGCGGCCACGCGCTTCCTCGTGGGGACCGCCGGCGCAGTCACCGGCCCGACGGCGGCCACGCGCTTCCTCCCGACAACGGCCGGCGCAGTCACCGGCCCGACGGCGGCCACGCGCCTGCGCGCTCAGGTCGGGCGGGGGCAAGCCCGGGCCGCCGCCACAGCGCAGGCCTCTGCCGGGGCACCGGCCCGCCGCCACAGCGCTGGCCCCAGCCGGGGTCTCGGCCCGCGGCGCCGACCATCAACTCCGCAGCTTCAGGCGCACGGCCTCCGCCTCCCGGGTCACCGCGTCGGCATCCACGGTGGTCAAGACCTTCTTGTCGTACACCACCCGGCCGTCGATCATGGAGAAGAACACATCCTCCTGGTTCGCTCCGTAGACCAGCGCCGATACGGGATCGTCGATGGGCGCGAAATGGCTGTACTCCATGTCCACGGCGATCATGTCGGCCCGCTTGCCCGGTTCGAGACTCCCGACCTTGTCCGCCAGGCCCAGCACCTGCGCCCCGCCCAGGGTGGCCATGGCCAGCACCTGCTCCGCCGTCATGCAGGCCGCGGAGGCCTGGCTCGCTCGATGCAGGAAGATAGTCATACGCATCTCGTCGAACATGTCGAGGATGTTGTTCGAGGCCAGACTGTCGGTGCCGATACCCACGCGCAGACCGGCCGCCACGAAATCGCTCACCGGGGCGATGCCGCAGGCCAGCTTGGCGTTGGACTTGGGGCAGTGCGCGATGGCCACGTCGTACTTGCGCAGCACCTCTATATCCGAGGGAGAGACCTGCACGCAGTGGATGGCAATGACATCGGCGTCGAAAGCGTCCCACTGCTCCAGGTACTTGATGGGGCTGGTGCCGGTGGGCATCCACATGAGGTCGTCCCACCCGACCAGCTCGCGAAAGTCGTGGGCCAGCACGCCCGACCCGTTGCGCACGAAGGTGACCTCTGCCTGGCTCTCGGCCACATGGGTGGCCACTTTGAGGCCTTCCCGCAAGGCATAGGCGGTCAGCGCCCGGTAGAGAGGCCCGGAGACCGTGTACGGTGCGTGCGGGGAGAGCCCGATGCTGACCAGGGGGCCGGCGATGTTGCGCAGATGGGCGACCCGCCGGGCCGCCTGCTCCACCGCGCCCGCGACGTGGGCGTCGTCCATGCCGAAGGCCTCTGCGAAAGCGTAGGCCCTCAGCCCCAAGGCATTCGCCGCTTTCACCGTGGCCTCGCCGTCGAAAACCGTGTCGCCGATGGCGGTAATGCCCGACGTCACACACTCCATGGCCCCGAGCATCGCTGAAGCGGCATAGTCGGCCGCCCTAAGCTTGCGTTTGGCGACCATGAAGTGGAGCATCCAATCTCCGAAGTTGCAGTCATCGAAGAGACCACGAAACACCGTGTAGTCCAGGTGCACGTGGGCGTTGACGAAGCCCGGCATGAGAATGGCGTGGTGGAAGCTGGTGACGGGGTCTTCCGGATACCGGGCGCGCACTTCGCCGGCCGGACCCACGTCGGCCACGGCCCCGCCCTCGACACGGACGGCTCCCCGCCGGATGGGAGCGGCGGTGATGGGGAGGACCCAGTCGGCTTCGTAGATCATGCAGACTCCTTCGCGCGGCGATCCCGGTACCCACCCGCGGCCGTCGGCGACGGCACCCACGAGTCCTTTCATTCTATCCGAGGCGGGCCCGATGCGAAAATCCGACCGAGGGGGCCGACCGAGGCGGGCCCGATGCGAAAATCCGACCGAGGGGGCCGACCGAGGCGGGCCCGATGCGAAGACGGCGGGCCCCGGCGCCGGGGCAACCGCGTGCTAGAGTACTCCCGTGCCCACCAACGAAGAAAAGCATCGAGAGACCTACGCGGCCGCGGAGGCCGCGGTGCGCGCAGCCGATCCGGCCGTGCTCGCCGTGCGCAGTGGTTCCGTCTGGCAGCCGGGCGAGTCCTGTGCTGCGGAAGACACGGGCGCCTTCGTCATCCCCGCACTGGGGGC
>JAMDDA010000207.1 GCA_023488925.1 Actinomycetota bacterium | reverse complement strand
GCAGGTGGAGCACCCCGGGAGCGATGCGGTAGTCGGTGACGTCGGGTCCGTGCGCCTGGTTCACGTTCACGCTCACGTTCACGCTGGTGTCTGCTTGGCGAGGGATGGAAGCTCGTCGCGGGCGCTCTCCAGAAACCCCGTGGAGAACCAGCCCCTATTAAACGCAGGGTGCCGGAGGATGTCAACGTGGAGGTCGCGCGTCGTCGGTACACCCCCGATCTCGAGCTCGCCCAGGCAGCGTAGCCCCCGGGCGATGCAGGCCGGGCGATCCCGGTCCCATACGATCACTTTGGCCAGTAGGGAATCGTAGTGGGTCGGGACCCGGTACCCCTCGTACAAGTGGGTATCGACCCGCACTCCCGGCCCCCCGGGCAGGATCAGTCGTTCGATGACACCCCCCCGGGGGAGGAAGTTGTTCGCCGGGTCTTCCGCGTTGATGCGGAACTCCATCGCGTGGCCGACGGGCGGCACCGACCCCGTGCTCGCGAGCGGCTCCCCCGCTGCGATGCGGATCTGCTCGCGGATGATATCCACCCCAGTGACCATCTCCGTGACCGGGTGCTCCACCTGCACCCGGGTGTTCATCTCCATGAAGTAGAAGTTGCGCTCTTCGTCGGCCAGGAACTCGAGGGTGCCGGCGCTGGCGTAGCGGATTGCCGAGCAGGCCTTGCTCACCGACTCGTGCAGGCGCTGCCGAGTCGAAGCCTCGAGCAACGGCGACGGCGATTCCTCGAGCACCTTTTGGTGGCGCCGCTGGATAGAGCAGTCGCGTTCCCCCAGAGTGAGCACACCGCCGCGGCCGTCACCCACCACCTGCACCTCGATGTGGTGCGGCTCGCGGATGACCTTCTCCAGGTAGAGGCCGCCGTTGCCGAAAGCCGCCTCTGCCTCGGCCGTCGCGGCCAGGAAGGAGCGCTCCAGCTGGGCGGGCTCTTCGACCAGACGCATGCCGCGACCGCCACCGCCGGCCGCCGCTTTGAGCATCACGGGGTAACCCACCGCGGCGGCCAGGGCCGCCGCCTCGGCCGGCGTGCCCAAGATCCCCTCGCTCCCCGGGATGGTGGGTAGCCCAACGCCCGCCATGATCTGCTTTGCGAGGGACTTGTCTCCCAGCTGTACCATGCTCTCCGGGGTCGGGCCGATGAATATCAGGTCGTTGTCGGCGCAGGCCCGCGCGAATTCGGCGTTCTCGGCCAGAAAGCCGTATCCGGGGTGCACGGCCTCGCAGCCGCTGATCACGGCCGCCGCCACGACGCTGGGGATGAACAGGTAGCTGCGCCGGGGGTCGGGCGGACCGATGCAGACGGCCTGGTCGGCCCGGTGGACATGGAGGGAGTCTGCATCGGCCGTGGAATAGACGGCCACGGCCTCCACGCCCAGCTCGTGACACGCTCGGATGACCCGCAGGGCGATCTCCCCCCTGTTGGCCACGAGGATTCGGCGGAACACGGGGAACGCCTCTCTACTCGGCGTCGAGCTCGATTGCGAATAGTGGCTGCCCGTACTCCACGGGCGTCGCATCCTGCACCAGTATGGCCCGAACGGTGCCGCTCACCTCCGAAGCCACCTCGTTCATGAGCTTCATGGCCTCGAGAATGCAGAGGACGTCGCCTTCTTTTACATGCTGGCCCACCCGCACATAGGGCGGACTCGAAGGGGATGGCGCCGCATAGAAGGTGCCAACCATGGGGGCAACTACCTTGTGGTAGGCGTCCCGGGCCGCGGCCTCGGGAGTCAACGCGGCCGCAGGGGCGGTGGGGGCGGGCAGCTCCGGCTGCACGACCCCTGTGGGCGGCGGGGATGACGAGAAAGTCGACTCCGGCAGGGGGCGCACGCCACCCTTGCGGATCGTGATGCGCACGCCGGCGTCTTCCACTGTGACCTCGTCGACATTGGCTGCCTCGACCGCCGCGATCAGGTCCCGCACCCGCTCCGTGGCGAGACTGGCGACGCCCGTGGCCGCCGGTGTCTGCTCCTCGGCTCCGCCGGTGAGAAACACGTCTTCCTCCGCTCCTCGGTGCCGTCGCTCGAAGAAGTTGCGGGCGGCGTTCGGGAACAGAGCATAGCTCAGCACGTCTTCCTCGCTGCGGGCCAGGGGACCGATCTCTTCGCGGAACTGCTCGAGCGTTTCGTCGAGCAGATCGGCCGGGCGGACGGTGATGGGCTCCTCCTCCCCCAGGACACGCCGCATGATGTCCGGACTGATCGGTCCCGGTGGCTTGCCGTAACGGCCGCGCAGGTAGGCCTTCATCTCGTCGGGAACCACCTGCCAGCGCTTGCCTATCAAGATATTGAGCACGGCCTGTGTGCCCACGATTTGGCTGAGCGGGGTGACCAGAGGCGGATAGCCCACCTCCGACCGCACCTTGGGTATCTCTTCCAGCACCTCCTGCAGACGCTCCTCCGCTTTCTGCTCCTTGAGCTGGGAAATCAGGTTGGAGATCATGCCGCCGGGCACCTGGTGGGAGTACACCTTCATGTGCGTGAGCGAGGTGACGCCGCGCTCGAAGCCGCCCTCTTCGCGGATCCTCTCCCAGTACTCGGCCATCTCGAAAAGCGCGTCGAGGTCGAGCTCCGTGTCGTACGGCGTGCCCTTCAGCGCCGTGACCAGCATCTCCGTGGCGGGTTGGCTCGCTCCGAAAGCCAGGGGCACGGTGGCCGTGTCCACGATGTCCACTCCCGCCTCGATGGCCTTGAGGTAGGTCATCGGGGCCAGACCCCCGATGTAGTGGCAGTGGAGCTGCAGGGGCAGACCGATCTCTTGCTTCAGACGGGCAACCAGGCGTTCGGCGAAGTAGGGTGACAAAAGCGCCGCCATGTCCTTGATGCAGATGCTGTCGGCCCCCAGGTCGGCCAGCTCCTGAGCCACCTCTACGTAGTGATCGAGGGTGTGCACCGGGCTGATGGTGTAGACCACCGCGCCCTGGAAGTGCTTGCCGCTCGCCTTGATGATCTCGGCTGCCGTGCGGACGTTGCGAGTATCGTTCAGGGCGTCGACCACCCGGAAAACGTGGACCCCCGAATCGGCCGC
>JAMDDA010000030.1 GCA_023488925.1 Actinomycetota bacterium | reverse complement strand
TTGGCGCGCGCGAGCCCCAGGGAGCCGACAGCGGCCTGCGTGAGCGACGCCGCGTGCTGGGCTTGGTCGAGCTCTTTCTCGGCCCGAGCGACCGCGGCCCGGGCCTGGTCCAGCTGCTCCTCGGCCTGCAGGCGTGCGGCCTCCTTGGCGGCGAGAGCTTCGACATCCTGCTCCAGGCGCTCCATGTCGCGTCGAGCGGCTTCGAGGTCCGCCCGGGCCTCGGCCGCCCGGGCGCGGAAGTGAGCCTCGAGGGGCCCGAATCTCTCATTCAGCCGGAGGATGCTGCCGAGGGCTTCGAGCCGCTGGGCGGGCCGGAGGGCGAAGAAGCTCCCCGCGTCGCCCTGGGACACGATTGCGGTCCCGAGGAGGGTCTCCTCGTCGACGCCGAGGATCTGCCGAATGCGCTCTTCGGTGTCGCGGGCGCCGGCGCCCTCGGCCACCCAGAGGCCGCCCGTGTCCTGGCGGGCGAGCTCCACCGTGCTCTTGCCGGAGCCCCGGGTGGAGCGGGTGCGGGTGACGCGGAAGGTCTCCCCGGCCGCCCTGAAGACGAGCGCCACCCGGCATTCCTCGCAGCCCTGGCGCACGAAGGCGTCGAGGTTGCGTATACCGCGGGCCCCGGTGAGGGCGAAGATTGTAGCCTCGAGCAGTGAGCTCTTCCCCGCGCCGTTCGAGCCTACGACCGACGCGAGCCGCACGCTGGAGAAATCGATATCGGCCTGCCGGTACGAGCGGAAGTCCTGGAGGCGTAGACGTAGGAGTCTCATCGTGCCGCCACCTCCTGGGCGCGCTCCAGGGCGCGCATGGCAAGATCCAGGTGCCCTAGCGTCTCGGTCGCCTGCTGCTCGAGGCTCTCGACCTCGTAGACGGCCCAGCGGATGGCCACCTGGGCCTCGCCGCTGTCGAGCTCCGCGATGCGCGGCTCGGACGGGAGCCCCTCGATGACCTTCAAGATGTCCGCGCGGATCTCGCGCAGGCGCGCGCGGGCTTGTGTCAGCTCCACGATCACGGCTTCACCTCCAGAAGAGCCTCATACACCAGGCGGTCCAGGCGTCGGCGATCGGTGCCAGCTAGGCCCTGCCGATCGGCCCACTCGACCCAGCCGGTCCAGACATCGGTCTCCTCGGTCAGGCTCGAGTCCCGCTCGGTTACGGCGTGCCGGAGCGTGGCTAGCGGACCGTGGACTTTGAGAGCGCCGCCCTGGTAGAGGGCCCGTCGAATGGCGGCGTGGTCGATGGAGCGGGCCACTTCGGGCGTAGCCTCGTACCGGATTCGGACGATGGCGCCGGGGATGGCGCCGTTCAGCGCGGAGACCTCTGCCTCCCAGGCGGTGGGGTCAGGCAGCTCGAGATCGACAAAGGGGCGAGGGGAGCTCGAGCGCCACTCGAACGTGTCTCGGGTCGGATCATCATCGAGCGTGACGAGCCACCAACCCTTCTGCTCGTTCGCCTCCGCGAAATCGGTCCGCTCGATCGAGCCTGAGTATCGGATTCTGCCGGCCCAGTTGGTCGGACCGTCCAGCACCTGAGCACGATGCAGATGGCCCCACGCCTGATATCTGTGAGGCAACCCTCGCAGCTCACTCAGCGGCAGCACTGGCTCCCGGAAGAACTGTGTACTCCCCGCTGCGCCGACGGCGGAGCCGCCGATGGCGCCGTGGGCTAGCAGCACCGATCCGAGCGGGCCGGCCTTCGTCTCGGCTTCTGCTCCGAGCTTCCGGAGTACGGCGAGAGAGAGGTCGACGATAAGACGGTTTTGCTCGTCGAGGGTCAGGTGTTCGAATTCCGGATCGGCGGCGGCCAGGTGGCTCCTCTGCACCCATGGCAGACAGGCGATCGCAAGAGACCCACTGCCGACTCCCGCCACCTCATGGATGATGACCCGGGGTCGATCGATCACGTTCACGCAGCCGCGGTAGCCGTCGAAGATCTGGAGCGCGTGGGTGCGGCCCGGCGCTCGGGGCAGGTCATGGTTCCCCGCGATCGCCACCATGGTGATGTCTGCGTTGCACAGCACGTCCAGCCCGTCCCGGAACGCCTGCTGTTCTGTAGGTGTGGGCTTCGAATCCCGGAAGGCGTCGCCAGCGAAGAGCACCAGGTCGACGCGCTCCGCCACCATCTGCTCACACGAGCGGACCCAGGCATCCCGGAAGTCCCGCAGGCGGGAGTTCACGCCGCCGCGGTCTTCGTCGCCGAGGTGGTACCCGCTCCCCAGGTGCAGGTCGGCCACGTGGGCCAAACGCAGCTCAGAAGGGGATGACATCATCGCTCTCACCCCCCTCGCCGTGCCAATAGCGGAGCCACTCATCGATGACCGGCCCCCACTTCGGATTGCCCTTGGTCGCTTCGGCCAGGTCCCGGCAGTAGCCCGGGTCTGTCCGCGCGATCTCGGACACCATGCGACCCTGGTAGTTGCCGCGAGGGATCTCGAGATCGGTCTCCGGCCGAGGCCCGTGGCCCTCGGGCTCGCCTTCCTCGTCGAGCAGCTCCCCCGTCTCCGGGTCCACACCAGCCGGCGGCTCGTCGTGCTCTTTGCACGTGCCGTCGATGGCATCGTCGGCTGGGGCCGCGAGGGCTGCCGGCGGACCGTAGAGCAGGTCGGTCGCCTGCTCTCCGCCGCTCACGAGCATCCGGAGCACTCGGATGTCGGAGGTGTCCGGCGTGCAGGTCGTGCTCACGACGAGGAAGGGCTTATGCGCCTCTTCGGGCGTGTACTTGCTCTTCAGCGTGAGAGCCTGCCGGTATGCGCGCAGCCGAGCCTTGGACTCGGTCACGGGCAGGCGAAACTTCTTTGCCCGGCCGTACCAGTTCTCCGCCCACCACCGACGACGAGCCGACTCAGTCTTGGTCGCCCACTCGGGGATGCTGGCCTCGAGCAGGGCCTTCTCGTCTTCCTCGATCCACTCTCGCGTTCCCGAAAGGGTCTGGAAGGTCCCGTCCGGGCGGCGCACCCGGCAGTGCCAGGTTACGCGCACGTTCTGGTCGCGGTCGCCGAAGTACACGATCTCAGGTGAGAGGTCCTCGATGCCCGCCTGCTTGCCGATG
>JAMDDA010000205.1 GCA_023488925.1 Actinomycetota bacterium | reverse complement strand
ATGGTGTCGAGCAGCGTCTTGGGGATGGTGAACCTGGAGAGCCGCCTGGTCGACGCCTACAGCCAGGGAGACCGCGACTTCGTGGCGGCTCTCTGCGAATCCACCGCCATCGCCGCAAAAAACGCCCACCTCTATCGCGAAGTGGAGGACATGGCCGTCAAAGACGGCCTCACCGGGCTCTACAACCGCACATACTTCCACCAGACGCTGCAGTCCGAGGTCGAACGGGCGCAGCGCTATGGCGGCGACCTCAGCCTGGTGTTGATGGACGTCGACGACTTCAAGCTCTACAACGACAGGCACGGCCACACGGCTGGGGACGACGTGCTCCGCTGGCTGGGGCGGATTCTGACCGCGAGCACACGCAAGAGCGACGTGGCGGCACGCTACGGAGGGGAGGAGTTGGCCGTCATCATGCCCGAGACCCAGGGTGATCAGGCGCTGCAGGCGGCCGAGAAGCTGCGCGAGGTGATCGTGACGCAGCAACCCGCACACTGGCCGGCCCCGGTCACGGTCAGCATCGGGGTGGCCTCGCACCCGATGGACGGCACAACCCCCCGGGCCCTCATCGACTCGGCCGACCAGCGCATGTACGCCGCAAAACGCAGCGGGAAAAACCAGGTGGTGGCGGGCGGGTAGCAGGCTCGGGCAAGGTCTCTGCGCAGGGACGGCCGCTCGGTCTTTCAGGGTGCCCCCGCCGTGTCCGGCCCGATTGCCGCCAGGTACCCTTCGAGCAGCCCGTAGCAACCCGTGATCATCATGTCGCCGTGCAAAGCGGCCTCCACTTCATGGGGTGAGCTGCCGGCGAAGCGCCGCCGGTTCGGCCCGGTGACACGCAGTTCGACCTCGCCCAAAGCGAACGGCGCCGATACCGGCAGGACGCCGTGCCCGCCTTCCGCCAACACCTCCTCGTTCTGGAGCTCGCCCGCCGCGAAGCGCCGGAGGTGCCGGGCCATGCGCTCGGGGGTGAGCTGCCCGGTGTGGTGCTCGAACAGGCCATCGATGCGGGCGCCGGTCACGAGACTCATGAGGGTGTGGCCGTTGCCGTAGTTGACCGCCAAACAGGGCGCTCCTCCCGCCGTGAGGGCGGCCCCCCACAAGGCCGCGGGGCCCGTGTCGCCCACGACGCACGGCAGGTCGCGGGTGAGCGACTCGCCGGCCACGCACGAAACCGCGGCCCGCATGCGGGTGAAGTAGGTGGGGATCCGTTCCGCGGTGAAGAACAAACGGGCGAGATCCTTGGCGTCGCCCAGGAGTTCCGCCAGCTTCTGAAAACGGAAGACCCGGTCGCTCACACCGGGAGGAGCCTCCCCGTGATCCTGCACGGCGACGGCCACCCCGTCGAGGGGCTTCGCTTCTCCCAGCAGACTGAGCGCCGCCAGAAGGTCGCCCGGACGCAGGTCGCCCGACCGCACGGCCACGGCCCCCGCCCGCAGCAGGCCGGCGGCCTCCCCCGGGTCGATCAACCGCACGCCCATGCGGGCCACCTCGTCCAAGTCGTCGCAGAAGGTCTTGGCCGCCCAGGGATCGGCGTAGAAGGGCAGCCCCTGCTCCACATGGCGGAGCATGGCTACGGTGCTCGGCCCTCCGCCCATGAGCGGGCCCGTGAACACGACGGGAGCCCCTCGGCGCGTGGCCTCCCGGATCTCCCGGGCCACGACCTGCGTGGCCGAGGGCACCACCAGATGGGTTCGATTCTCTTCGTGGGCCTCGCTGTCGTAGAGCAGCACGTCGGAGGTGCCGAAGCCCACGTCCACCGCGAGCACGCGCACGGTCACCTCAGGCTGCCGGGTCGACGAGCTCGGGGTAGGTGTACACCCGCATGCGGCCCCCGGCGACCCGGCCCACCACACACAACGCCATGCGTTCCGCGTAGTTCAGCGCCAGATCGGTGGGGACGCTCTTGGAGACCAGAAGGGGGATGGGTGTCTTCGCGATCTTGCCCACCATCTCCGAAGAGACACGACCTGTGACCACCATGAAAAGGTGGTCGAGGGGTCGGCCCTGCAACAACAGACGGCCGATTACCTTGTCTACGGCGCTGTGCCGGCCGATGTCCTCGGCCAAGGCGACCAGGGCACCCTGCCGGTCGAACAGAGCGGCGGCGTGTGTACCCCGGGTACGCTGGTAGAGACCGCCGGCCCCGTACGCCGTCGCGGCCGCCGCCGCGACGGCCGAGGAGGCCACCCACGGCCGCTCAGCGGGAAGGCGCCTGCCGCCCGCAGCAAAGGCATCGAGGGCGTTACCAAAAAAAGCCCGGCCGCAGCCCGAACCCAGCACCCGGCGCTCGAAGAGCCGCAGGGCCACGTCCACCCCGCGGGCCTGTACCCGCACACCGGTGTCGTCTTCCTCGAGAGCCTCGATCTGCTCGACCCGGTCGACGATCCCCTCGTTGAAAAGGAAGCCGACCGCCAGTGCGAGCCGCTCCCCGGGCGACGCCAACAGAGTGACCAGCTCCACTCCGTTGATCATCAGCGTGACCGGCTCTTCGCACGGGACGGCGCTCTCCCCGGTGGTCCAGCCGCCTGGGCCGATGCTGCGGGCCGGGACCGTGACGGCCCCGGCAGACGGAGGATTCCCCGAGTTATCCGAAACTCCCGTGGGGCTCAGCTCGTGTGGGGGGTTCCGCAATGTGGTTTGTCCTGGACGATCGGCTCGGTCAAGCTCTGCCCGCAAAAGGGACACACTTCCGCGTCGTCGTCGACTTCCTTGCGGCAGTTGATGCACTTCGCCATCGCGCCCTCCCCTTGTCGTCCGTACGCGGGCAGTATACCCGCAGCTTCCGCGGCGGTAAACGGGCGGGCAGGGGTCTGCCGGCGGCCAGCGGCCACGGCCGAATGTGGCCTGATACCCGGTTCCTCAGCGGCCTGATGATAGGAAAACGGCCTATTTTCCTCGGCTTGCGCACGCCCGCGCCGCGCGGGCAGGGGAACTAGAACCGGAAGAACTGATACCGGGCCAGGCGGGCCGAGAGCCAGGTGAACTGCCCGAGCATCATGAGCACACCGTACACCACGAGCAGGGTGCCGGAGGCGACCTTGA
>JAMDDA010000032.1 GCA_023488925.1 Actinomycetota bacterium | reverse complement strand
CGCGCATCGGCATCTTCCTCCACCGTGCTCCCTCAGGGTCGCGCCAAGTATAACAGCATGCCCGAGGACAATCGAACCGCCCGGGTCTCCACGCAGGCAGGCCCGGGCGGCGACGCCGTCCGGGCCTGCCTCAGCCGAGCACAGTCAGGCCGAGCCGCGTTGCGGCCTCGGCCCGGTCGAGCACGGCGTCACTGACGACGTCTCCCTCGTCGGCGAACAACCCGCTGAGTGCCATGGGGGCGTCGGGCACCAGGGGCATCAGGGGCTTCTTCCGTCATCGATCAAATCGCGCAGGGTACCGCTCCCCAGCAGGCGGCCGTGCCTGAACTCCCTGAGCCTGCGGACGGCTTCGGCGGGGTCGAGCCGCGGAGAGGTGTCCACAGGTACCAGCATGGCCACCGGCAGGCCGTGCTTGGTAATCACCACGGTCTCACCCCGGCCCACTTCCTCGAGCAACCGAGGAAGGTGCGTCTTGGCTTCGTAATCCGCCGGAGGCCCGCACTCCCTCAGACGAGCCTCACCGCATCGCCGTAGTGTGGTGACAAGACCGCATCGGCCGTCAAGAGCGTGAGCGGTTCTGTGACTGCCTGCGCGACCAGAAGGCAGCCGAAGGGGTCGTGGTGGTGCAAGGGCAGTTGGACCACCCGCGCAGCGTGGTGGGCGCGCACCGGTAGCTCCAGAAAACCGCTCGCCTCCACGGCATAGACCAACTGGTTCAGGTCGCCTTCGCTCTTTCCCAACCGCATCTTGATGGCGATCTCCGAACATCGAAGCCGCAGAGACGGGACCCCTCGTCGGCGGTCGCGATCCACCGGTGCGCCTCCGTGGTGAGCTCCGGGCTATCGGTGACGGCCCAGAGGAAGACGTGAGTATCGAGCAGCACCCGCACTACTCGTCCTCGAACGCGGCACAAGCACTTCAGCCGGCAGGGGGGCGTCGAAATCGTCAACCACCTGGATGCGGCCCTTGAGAACGCCGAACCTGATCGTGCGCCCGGCGGGCGCGAGGGGGCCGAGTCTGGCCACGAGCTTGCCCCTCCGGGCGATGACGATCTCCTCGCCGGCGGCGGCCCGATCGACATTCCCCGTAGCACGGCTTGTTCACCAATACAACAGCGGTTATGCTGGACGGCGCGGCGGGAGGAAGGCGGGGCTGCCACGGCGAACTCCCTTCGCGGGAGGTTTCACGTGCCGAGAATCGCGAGCAGCTTCAACAGACGCCGCGTGCTGGCCATGGCCATCGACGTGGTCATCGTGCTCGGGGCCTACTACCTGGCTTTGGTCTTCCGCTTCGCCGCCCAGGTACCCGCCGACCTCGCCTTTCACAGCCGCCGCTTTCTGCTCTTCGCCGGCCTGGCCGTCACCCTGCACCTGCTGGCCAACCGGCTGGCCTCGGTGTATGCCATCGTCAACCGCTACATCGGCCTGGTACAGGCCCTGCGCTTGGCGCAGGCCTCGGCGGTCTCCACCCTGCTGCTCATGCCCACCGCCGTTCTGTGGCCCGGCGACCAGAACCTCCTGCCTCTCTCGGTGGTGGCCGTGGGCGGCGTCCTGGCCATGGTGGCCATGATCGGCGTGCGCTTCTACGGGCGCATCTTCCACGAGCGCAGCCTCTCCAACGTGGGCGGTGCCCGCCGGCGCCTGCTGCTGGTGGGGGCCGGGCAGGCCGCCGACATGTTGATCCGCGAGGTGCAACGCAACCCGAGCCTGGGGGTACGCATCGTGGGGCTGGTGGACGACGACCCCGCCCTGCGGGGCATGCGCCTGCACCAGCATCCGGTGCTGGGCACGGTGGCGGACGCCCCCGCGCTGGTGCGCAAGTACGAGGTGGACGAGCTGCTGATCGCCATCCCCTCGGCCACGCCCGCCCAGATGAGCCGTATCCACCGGCTGCTCAAGCCGGCCGGAGTGCCCATCAAGACCCTGCCCCGCCTGGCCGAGCTCGTGGGGGGCGAAGCCCGCCTGGCCGACGTGCGCGCCCTCGATATCCAGGACCTGCTGGGCCGGCCCAAGGTAGAGACCGACCTGGGCGCCATCGGCGCCTACCTGGCCGGGCGCCGGGTGCTGGTGACCGGGGCGGGCGGCTCCATCGGCAGCGAGCTCTCCCGACAGATCGCCGCCTTCGCGCCGGCTCGGCTGGTGCTGGTCGACCGGGACGAATCGGCCCTCTACCACCTGCACCAAGACCTGCAGAGCCGGGGCGCTCAGCACTACGAGGTAGTGCCCACCGACATCCTGCAGCAGGCCAAACTGGAGAAGCTCTTCGCCGCCTGCCGCCCCCACGTGGTGTTCCACGCGGCCGCCTTCAAGCATGTGCCCTTGATGGAGCTTCACCCCGACGAGGCCGTGGTGAACAACGTCGCCGGCACCTTCACGGTGGCCGAGCTGGCCGGGGAGCACCGGGTGGAGCGCTTCGTCAACATCTCCACCGACAAGGCCGTCGACCCGGTGAACGTGATGGGAGCCAGCAAGCGGGTGGGAGAGCACCTGCTGCGCCTGCTCTCCCGGCGCTACCCGCAGACGCGCTTCTGTTCGGTGCGCTTCGGGAACGTGCTTGGCAGCCGCGGCTCGGTGATCCCCATCTTCCAGCAGCAGATCGCCGCCGGCGGACCGGTGACCGTCACCCACCCGGAGATGACCCGCTACTTCATGCTGATCGAGGAAGCGGTACAACTGGTGCTGCAGGCGGCGGCCATGGTGGAGGACGTCCCCGGCGGCTACGGCGCCTTCGTCCTGGAGATGGGCGAACCGGTGCGGATCGTGGAGCTGGCCCAGCAGATGATCGACCTTCTGGGGAACGGCCCCGCGCAGCCCATCGCCGTCGAGTTCACCGGCCTGCGCCCCGGCGAGAAGTTGCACGAGACCCTCTTCTGCCGGGGAGAGTGCGCCGAGCCCACCCGCCACCCGCTGGTGTACTTGGCCTGTCTCGAGGAGACCGCAGGTGCGGCGGCTGCGGGGGAACACCCGGCCGGGCACGGGCCCCAGGCCGTGGGCAGTACGGCGGCCGGCCTGGGGGACGAGAACGGCCTGCCGCCGGGCTTCGCGGAGCACCTGACCGCACTGCT
>JAMDDA010000080.1 GCA_023488925.1 Actinomycetota bacterium | reverse complement strand
CCGGGTCTTCTCGGGAGATTCGTCCATTCGCTACTTCATCCTCAAGGGGAACGGCCGGTCCATCGCCGGTACCGCCTCAGTCGACGTGGGCGCGCAGCCCGGCACGCCCATCACGAGCCCGGTCGCGGGAGTGGTGACCGGGGTCACGTCGTACCGGCTGTACGGCAAGTACGACGACGTGCAGATCGATATCCGCCCCAAAGGTGTCAGTGGTATCACGCTCTCCCTCTTGTTCGTGGAGGAGCCGGTGGTCACCATCGGGCAAACCGTAGAGGCGGGCAAAACTCAGCTCGGGAAGGTCAGGGCCGCCCAAGGCGATCTCGGCGAACGGCTTGCCGCCTTCACCCACGATTCCGGCAGCCATGTGCACATGCAGGTCACCCGCGACCTGCCTCAGTAAGTAGGGCCACGAAGCGATCAGCGCCGGAAGGGCCACCCCAAGCCGAAGCGCGGTTCCGCCGACCGGCGGCCGCCCTCGTTCAACTTCAGAATGGCCGTGACCACCTCCAGGCGCACATTGGGGTCCCGCAGCCGCGCCAAGAACGTCACGACCCGCTCGAGCGTTTCCGGAGGGGGGTCATACGTATACGCCGCCGTGCTCGGACCAAGCCGGGTCTGTTTGAGGACCTTCGCGGCCACGAGCGCCTCGGTGGCGGCGGCGACATCGCGGATAGGCCGGCCGATGCGCTCGGCAAAATCCGCTACCGTGGCCTCGACCGGGCGGTGGGCATCGAGATACTCGAGCAGATCCCAGCAGGCAAAGGTCGGAGTGAACTCCGCGACGCACGATTCGACTGGCTCGGCGCTCAAACCCCTCCCGTCTGCGCGGGCGCGTCTCCGACCCGGCGGTCACCAACCTTAGCTTCCCGGAGTATACAAAGTCCAGCCACGGCAAGGCAACCGGCGTGTGCACGTGGCGACCGGTGCACGTGGCGACCGGCTCGTGTGCGTGGCGACCGGCGTACGTGACCCGTGAAGTCCGGTCACCGGCGATTCTGGTACCATGAAATCGTCAAGCCAGAAGCGCGCACGAGGTCGCCATACGTTGAGGCCGCTCCGAATCCGGGGGAAAACCATCCCGCTCCCCATCGTCCAAGGCGGGATGGGTGTAGGGATCTCCCTGGCTCCCCTGGCGGGTGAAGTGGCCCGCCTGGGTGGCGTGGGGACGGTCTCCACCGCGGCCTTGGCCGACCTGATCAGCCTGCGCGAGGGGCACGCCTTCACCTCTTTCGAGGCCGCCGCGCACGAGATGCGCGCCGCTCGGCGGCTGGCCGATGCCGGGTACCTGGCGGCCAACGTCATGTGCGCCGCCGCCACCACCTACGCGGATTCGGTACGGGGTGCCGTGGCGGGAGGTGCGGACGCGATCGTGTCCGGGGCCGGCCTGCCGGTGGATCTGCCCTTCCTGCTGGCCGACGCCCCCGAGGTGGCTCTCATCCCCATCGTGTCGTCGGTGCGGGCCCTGCGCATCCTGGTGAAGCAATGGCGGCGCCGGGGCGCTCCGCGGCTGGCCGATGCCGTCGTCGTGGAAGGCCCTCTCGCCGGAGGTCACCTGGGCTTCAAAGTCGAAGAACTCGAGGCCGAGGACAACCGTCTGGAGAACCTCGTGCCCCCGGTCCTGGAGTACGTGCACGCCGAACTGGCCGGGGTGCCGGTCATCGCGGCCGGGGGTATCTACTCACGCGATGACGTCGACTTCTATCTGGACATGGGGTGCGCGGGGGTACAGATGGGCACCCGTTTTCTGGCCACCGTGGAGAGCAGCGCGGCGCCCGAGTTCAAGCAGGCCCTCGTGGAGACCACCCGCGAGGAGATAGCCCTGGCCCAGCCCGCCTCGCCCTGTGGGTATCCCTTTCGGATAACCACCCGCTCCCCCCGCGCCCGCGCGCCCAAGGCGAAGAACCCCTGCCGGCACCGCTACCTGGTCGATCCCGAAGGGCGCTGCAAGGCGAACACGGAGCCCGACCGCTACGCCTGCCTCTGCAACAGCCTGCTCTCCTCCGCGGGCGTCCTGGACGACGACGGCGGACTCTATTCCACGGGAGCGAACGGCTGGCGGGTCGATCGGGTCATGACTGTGAGGGAAGTCTTCGCGGACCTCGGGCTGGTCGCCGAGCCACTCCCCGCCTCTCACTGAGGCGACACCCGGGAAGGAGCCGGGCGACCCCGGGCCCAGCTCGGACAAACCGCGGGACCCCCCGGCGCCGAGAGAAGCCGCCGGGCACCCCCTGGGTGCGGCCCTCCCGCCCGTACAAACGGGGAACCATCACCGCCGGGGCAAGAGCCATGGCCGTCTGCCCTCCTACCCCGCGCAGGCCGGAAAACCCGGCGCCGATGCTGTATCATACCAGCGGTCAGACCAACGCGGCCGGGAGGGGCATGAAGGAGAAAGGGTGTTGGGTGTAGCCTTCGCCGTCCTCTCGGCGCTCGGCTTTGGAGCGGGGCAGTTCCTGACCCAGCTCGGTCTACGCGGGGGCCGGCTCACGGCGCTCCAAGCCCTTTTCATCAACCTGGCCGCCGCCTGCGGCGGGCTGGTCGCCGCCCTGGCCGTCGTGTCCGCGGCCTTCGCCCCCCCGCCCTTCAGCCTGCGGGGCGTGGCGGTGTTCGTCATCGCCGGCCTCATGGCGCCGTTGCTGGGTCGCAGCATCAACTTCCTGGCCATCGAGCGCATCGGTGCCACCCGCACCGCCTCTCTCGGGATGAGTGAAAGTCTCTTCGCCGCCGTCATCGCCTACCTCGTCCTGGGTCAGGCCGTCTCGTACGTGACCGCCCCGGGTATGCTGATCCTGGTCGGAGGCTCGATCCTTTTCATCAACGAGACGAGCCGCGCTTTCGGTCGCACCGGCACGGGGGCGCGCGGGAGCCGTCCCGCCCCGCCGGGGCGGGCCTGGACGGGAGCGGTGTTGGCACTGACCTCGGGCTTCTTTTTCGCCGCGGCCGGGGTGCTGCGCCAGGTCGGCATGAACCTGCTGCCCTCGGCCCTGCTGGGGGCCACCATCGGCACCCTGGTGGCCTTCGCTGTGACCACCCTGCACGTGATCCGCCGCCGGCAGGCGGGGGGACTGCGCCTA
>JAMDDA010000064.1 GCA_023488925.1 Actinomycetota bacterium | reverse complement strand
TCACCAGGAGGCCGCCCGGAATCTCCTCGCGGTCGTAGATCGTGACCCGGTACCCGATCTGCACGAGGTCGTAGCCCACGGCCAGGCCGGCCGGGCCGGCACCGACCACCGCCACGTGTTCGGTGCGGTACACCAGGCTCCGCAGGTGCCCGGGGAAGCGCGCTTCGCGATCGTAGACCGCGAAGCACTCCCGGTGCAGTTGCCGGATGGCGATGGGGTCGTCGAGGTAGGCGCGCCGGCACACGTCTTCGCAGGGGTTGTTGCACACGTAGCCCAACACCCCGGGGAGGATGTTGCGGCGGCGCACGAGGTTGTAGGCCTCGATGGTCCTCCCGGCGGCCACCAGAGCGTTTTGGCCCCGGGCGTCGACGTTGGCGGGGCACCCTCCCTGGCAGGGGGCGATCTTCCGTTGCTCGTGGAGCTCGTTCATGAGGTCGTTGAACTCCAGGGGGGGAGCGTCGGTGACCGGTGGCTGCTGGTCGTCCATGACCCCCCGCAGGCGCAGCGGCCCGCGCCAGCGGGGCGAGAGCGGCGCCGGCTCGTAAGGGTAGAGGATGGTGGTGGGAGGTGAGACCATCTGGCGGAAGGTCTGCACACCCCCCTTGGCGATGCTCAGCCAGGGTTTGAGCAGATCCTCCCACCTCATCGATCCACGTCCCCCATGACCGGGTCCAGGGTACCGACGATGTTGATCAGGTCGCTCAGCGTGTAACCCACCGCCAGCTCGGGCAGCATGGCCACGTTGTGGAACGAGGCGCCCCGCCATTTCATGCGGTAGGGTTTGATGCCGCCGTCGCTCACCAGATAGCAGCCGATCTCACCCCGGGGCGATTCCAACCGGGCGTAGACCTCCCCGGGCGGGGGGGCCGGCAGCCGGGGGACCCGCTTGGCCAGGATGGGTCCCTCCGGAATGTCCCGCACCGCCTGGCGGATGATCTTGGCGCTCTCCACGATCTCCTGCAGACGCACCTCGGTGCGGTCGTAGACGTCGCCCGTGGTGCCTACCGGGATGTCGAACTCGAAGCGGTCGTAGATGGAGTAGGGCATGTCGCGACGCAGGTCCCACTTGACCCCGGCCGCCCGCAACACCGGGCCCTGGGCGCCGATGCGCAGGGCTTCGGCGGGGGTGAGGGTGCTGATGCCCCGGGAACGCTGGTGCCAGATGTAGTTGTCGTGGAAGAGGGCTCGGTGCCGGGGAAGCTCCGCAATCACCCCGTGCACCACCTCGTCCACCCGTTCGAGCCACCCGGGAGGGGCGTCGGCGATGACGCCGCCCAGGCGCATGTACACGTAGGTCAGACGCGCGCCGCAGATGTCCTCCAGCAACCGCACCAGACGTTCCCGGGCGGCGAAGCACCAAAGGAAGTAGGTGGTGGCCCCGCTGTCCAGGCCCAGGGCTCCCAGCGAGAGCAGGTGGCTGGTCATGCGGTTGATCTCACCGGTGATGACGCGCAGATACTCCGCCCTCTCCGGCACGGTGATGCCCAGGAGCTTCTCGGCCGCTAAACAGTACACCCAGTCGTTGTGCATGGCGGCGAGGTAGTCCGCGGTGCGGTCGGTGAAGGCGATTACCTGGTGGTAGGTGCGGTTCTCGACGATCTTTTCGAGCGACCGGTGCATGTAGCCGATGCGCGGGTCGAGGCCCGCCACCTTCTCGCCGTCGAGGTGCACCACCAGGCGCAGCACGCCGTGGGTACCCGGGTGGTGGGGGCCCACGTTGATCAGGAAGTCCTGGACGTCATCCGGCGCACCCCGGTCTTCCTCGGGCACCAGCCGTTCCGGCGGGACGGCCGCCTGTGGTTGCCTGGTTTTCTCGTCGTGCGGCGTCATGGGGGAGCCGTCTCTGGGGTTCTCAGAAATACTGGGGCCGGGAGATGTCGACGTCGTCCACGTAATCCTTGCGCAGCGGGTGTCCGTGCCAGGCTTCCGGCAGGAGGATGCGGCGCAGGTCGGGGTGACCGGCGAAGCGCACGCCGAAGAGGTCGTAGGCCTCTCGTTCTTCCCAGCCGGCTCCGAACCACAGGTCGCTCACCGTGGGGACTTCCACGCCGTCCCGCGGCAGGTCGGCTTTCAGGCGCACTACCGCCCGACTGCCCAGGGCGTAGACCTGCAGAGTGAGGGTGAAGTGATCCCGCCAGTCGACGAACGTGAGGAAGTCCAGCCGGTCCGCCCCGTGTTGGCGGAGCCGCTCGGCCGCCCGGCGGTACCCGGCCAGGCTCGTACGCAGACAGAGCACGCCGTGACCGTCGGCGGTGCGCTCCAAGAGATCGCTCCCGAGCTCCGCCGCCAGAGCGTCCGCGAGACGCTCGGCGTCGAAGTCGGACCGGGGAACTAGAGGCGCCGCGCCCGGCCGGGCCTCAGTCGTCACGGGCGGCCCCCGGTGTTCCCCGGGGACCGGCCCCGGATGATGTTCTCGAGCTCCAAGATGCCGTCGATCAGCGCTTCCGGGCGGGGGGGACATCCCGACACATAGACATCCACGGGGATGATCTGGTCCACGCCCTTCACCACGCTGTACCCGTCGTGGTAGTAGAGACTGCCGGCGGTGGCGCAGTCACCCATGGCGATGACCCAGCGGGGCTCGGCCATCTGATGGTAGACGCGCTCCACCATGGTGGCCACCTTGTAGGTGACGGTGCCGGAAACGACGAGCAGGTCGGACTGCCGGGGTGATCCCCGCGGCATGACGCCGAAGCGGTCAAGGTCGTAGAGGGCGGCGTTGGTGGCCATCATCTCGATGGCGCAGCACGCCAGCCCGAACATCATCTGCCAGAGGGAGTGGCTGCGGGCCCACGCGATCACCTGCTGTGCGGAGTGGACGGCGAAGCCCGGTCCCTCCAGCAACGGCCCGTAGGCCGGCCCCCGCGGCCGGCTCAGGGGAACCAGCACACCCGTGTCGAGCCACGCGCGTTCGGGGACGGCCGACCCCGGATGTGTTTCTCTCTCCTCTATGGTGCGACCTCCTGGCGACTACGCCCTGTCTGCTGCTCCCCGGTGTGCAAACGCCGACGGTCCGGAATCTGCCCCCGCGGGCGATCGGCGAAACCCGCGCCGGCGGAGCGTGCCCGCGCTCCGCATCGGGTAAGATGGGGCACCGACGGAGCGCCCCGCGGGGGAGCTTCCCGGCCGGGTAGCCCGGGGCGCCGCAGCGCTCCCGATTATGCCGCCGCCGTATGGGGTAAGCAACCCAGCGGCTATTCGCGACGGGGAGAGTGGGGTTGAACGATCCGTACCAGTCCGATGTGGTTTTCCTACTCGGGTTCGCTCTGGCGGTCTTTGCTCTCCCCGTTTTCACGATTCTGGTCTTCCGATGGTTGCGGCCCTCCCGCCCGGAGCGCCTCAAGCGCGAGCCTTACGAGTCGGGCATGCCTCAGGCGTCGGTCCCGCGCCGGCCTTTCCACATGGCCTATTACAACTTCGCCCTGGTCTTCATCGTCTTCGAGGTGGAGACTCTCCTGCTCTTCGCCATCGCCCCTGTCCTGCGGGACCAGGGCTGGGCCGCCCTGGCGGAGGTGGGGATTTTCGTTGTGTTGGTTGCCCTGGGGCTCTTCTACGCCTGGCGCAAAGGTGCCCTGGTGTGGCGGTGAGAGCTACGCTCGGGGTGCGCCGGTGAGCGGTGCGGCGACGTTCGCCTGGGGAGCCCTCTGGGGGGCGGTATCGCTGACCATAGTGGGAGCGCTCACCACCGTCCTGGTGCTGGTGGAGCGGAAGATATCGGGGCGCATCCAGATGCGCGTGGGCCCGATGCATACCGGTCCCCACGGCCTGCTGCAGACGGTTGCCGACATCGTGAAGCTGCTTTTCAAGGAAGATGTACGGCCCGCCCGCGCGGACGCCATGGCTTTCCGCTTGGGGCCGCTGCTCACCGCCGTGCCGGCGGTCCTGAGCTTCGCGGTCATCCCCTTCGGGGCTCCCCTCATCATGCGTGACCTGAACGTGGGGGTGCTCTACTTCCTGGCTGTGCCCGGCGTAACCGCGGTGGGGCTGCTGTTGGCCGGCTGGGCCTCGTACGACAACTACTCTTTCTTGGGCGGGCTGCGCTCCTCGGCCCAGTTCATCAGCTACGAGATCCCGCGCACGCTCGCGGTCGTGGGTGTGGTCATGCTGGCCGGCAGCCTGCGTGTCTCCGCGGTGCTCGAGGCACAGCGGACCGTGCCCTTCCTCGTCCTGGAGCCCCTCGGGTTCGTGCTCTACCTGGTGACGACCCTGGCCGAGGTCAACCGCACGCCTTTCGATATCCCCGAGGCGGAGTCGGAGCTGGTGGCCGGCTACCACACCGAGTACTCGGGTTTCCGCTGGGCCCTCTTCTTCCTGGCCGAGTACGGAGCCCTGTTTGCGGCGAGCGCCTTCGCCACGGTGCTCTTCCTGGGCGGGGGCAACGGCCCCCTGCTGCCGGCGTTCGTGTGGTTTCTCGTCAAGACCCTGGCCATCGTCTTCCTCACCATGTGGATCCGCTGGACCCTGCCCCGCTTCCGCTCCGATCAGCTGATGCGGCTCGCCTGGAAGGTGTTCCTGCCCCTGAGCCTGGTCAACCTGGTGCTGGCGGGCCTGGCCATGCAGGTGGTGGCCGGATGAGCGGCGGGCAGAGCATGCTCTTCGTGCTCGTGGGGGTGGTGGCCGCGGTGTCCGCCCTCTACGCCGTGCTCACCCGCCAGATCCTGCGGAGCATCATGTCCCTGGGTGCATTCCTGACGGCGGTGGCCGTGGAGTTTTATGTACTCGCGGCCGACTTCGTCTCGGTCGTGCAGATATTCGTGTACGTCGGGGGCGTCGTCGTGCTCATGCTGTTTGCCCTCATGCTGTCCGCGTCGGGCGAACGTCACCCGCTGGCGGGCGCCGATCGGCCCGGCCTGGGCGCGGTGCTCGCGTATCTGGTGGGGGGTGGACTCGTGGTGGCTTCGCTGGGCGCCGGACTTCCGGAGCCAGGGAAGGCGCCTGCGCAGACGGTGGACCTCTTGGGGCGGTCTTTCCTGGGGGGGCAGCTCTTCGCCTTCGAGCTCATGGGCGTAGTTCTGCTGGCGGCCGTCGTGGCCGCCCTGGTCGTGGCGCGGGGGGAGCGGCAATGACGGCGGTGCTGGTGCTGTCGGCGGTGTTGTTCGCCATCGGGCTCTTCGGTGTGCTTACCCGGCGGAATGCCATCACCTTGCTGGTCTCGGTGGAGGTCATGATGAACGCCGCCAATCTCAACCTGGTGGCCTTTTCCCGGCTCTACCAGCCGGAGCTCATGACCGGGCAGGTGTTCGCCATCCTGGGTATCGGCGTCGCCGCCTGCGAAGCGGCCGTAGGTTTGGCGCTGATCCTGACCATCTACCGGCGCTACGGCTCCACCGACGTGGACCGGGTGCGCCTGCTGCGGGAGTGACGGTGGGCGCCGTGCTCGTGGCCATACCGGCGGTGCCCTTCGGGGTCTGCGCTCTCTTGCTGGTGGGAGGGGGGGTCGCCTCCCGTCTGGGAGGGGCGCCGGCCGGGGTTTGGCGGCGCGCGGCCGGCTGGCTTTCCGCGGGCGGCACGCTCGTGGCGCTGGTGGCGGCGCTGGCCGTCTTTTTCGCGGTCCGCTCGGGGGACGACCCGGCCCTCCGCGCCGTGTGGTTCCGGGCGGGTGCCCTGGAGGTGCCCTTCTCGCTGCAGGCGGACGGGCTCCAGACGGTCATGGTGGTCGTCGTGGCCGCCGTGAGCTTCCTGGTGCACCTCTACTCCGTAGGGTACATGCACGGCGACCGCGATGCGGTGGTCTACTTCGCCGAGCTCTCCCTGTTCAGCGGAGCCATGCTGCTGCTGGTGTTGGCCGCCAACTTCTTCCTGCTCTACGTGGCCTGGGAGCTGGTGGGCGCCAGCTCCTACCTGCTCATCTCCTACTATTTCGAGCGGCCGGCGGCCGCCGCCGCGGGCAAGAAGGCCTTCCTGACCACGCGTATCGGTGATCTGGGCCTGCTTGTCGGGATCTTCGCCATCGTGCGGCAGACCGGCTCCCTGGACTACGGGGCGGTCTTCGCCGAAGCCCAGGGCGGGGGTCTCGGCGGCGCCTGGGCCACCGCCATCCCCCTGCTGCTCTTCGCCGGGGCCGCGGGTAAGTCGGCGCAGTTCCCCCTGCACGTATGGCTCCCCGACGCCATGGAGGGTCCCACTCCCGTCTCGGCCCTCATCCATGCGGCCACCATGGTGGCGGCCGGCGTGTACCTGGTGGCCCGCACCTTTGCCATCTTCGCGGCTTCGCCGGCCGCCCTGGACGTGGTGGCCGGGATCGGAGCCTTCACCGCCTTGATGGCCGCCACCATCGCCGCGACCCAGCGGGATATCAAGAAAGTGCTGGCCTACTCCACCATCAGCCAGCTCGGCTTCATGGTGGCCGCCCTGGGAGCGGGGGCTCCGGCGGCGGCGGTGTTCCACCTGTTCACCCATGCCTGGTTCAAGGCCACGCTCTTCCTGGGGGCGGGCAGCGTGATCCACGCCACCGGCCGGCAGGTGGTCGAGGAGCTGGGGGGCCTCGCGCGCCGCATGCCCCTCACCGCGGGGAGCTTTGTGGTCGGCGCGCTCGCCTTGGCCGGCGTTCCGCCTTTTGCCGGTTTTTGGAGTAAGGAGGAGATCCTGGGCGTGGTGGCCGCGAGCCACCCGGCGCTGCTGCTCATGCTGCTCGCGGCGAGCTTCCTGACCGCCTTCTATGTGTTCCGCCTGGTGTTCCTGGTGTTCTTCGGGCCGGGATCCTCGGCGGCGGCCGGGGGGACCGGCCGCGGGGGCGAGGATGAGCTGCGGGCGCAGGCCAAGGCGGCCTATCGCGAATCCTCGGCGGCGGCCGGGGGGACCGGCCGCGCGGTCGAGGAGGTCGCGCCCAAGGAGCACCCCGCGGGTCTCCCGCGGGAATCGGGGCCGGTCATGGTCGTGCCTCTGCTTCTGCTGGCGGCGGCCTCACTGGCGGCGGGCCTTCCGGGGGCCGGCTTCCTGGGCCGGCCGCTCCAGAGTTTTCTCGGTCTGGTGGAGACGGGAGAAGGCGCCCCCGGAACGCCGGTGTGGCTCACGGTGGCCGCTGTCCTGGTCGCACTCGCCGGGGTAGCCCTGGCTTGGGCGGGGTACGGCCGCCGGTCCGCCGCCGGCGCCGATCTTGACGCTCGACTGGAGGCGGGTGCTCCGTGGGCCTATGGACGGGTGGCCGCCGGGTACCACGTGGATGCCTTCTACGCGCGCGTGCTCATCGGCTCGTACACGGCGCTGGCGGGGTTTCTTGCCCGGACGGTGGACGCCGCCGGTATCGACGGGCTGGTCAACGGTATAGCCTACGGCACCCTCCGGGTCGGGCGGGCGACCCGCCGTCTCCAGTCCGGCGAGGTACGCGATTACGTGGCCGCGGTGGTCGTCGGCGTGGTCTTGCTGGCCGCCTTCCTGCTGGGGGCGCACTGATGGGCACCGCCTTCTTGCTGCTGCCCAAGGCCGGTATCGGTCTCTTGGTGGTCGTCGGGCTGGTGGCCGCGTCGTTGCCGGGAGCCGGCGCCCGGCGGGCCCTGGTGCTCGCCGGGGCGCTCCTCTTAGGGGCCGCGTTCGTGGTCGATATCGGGCTGCTGGGCCGGTCGGCCCGCTTCTTCCACGAGGCTCTGGTGGTCGACCGGCTCTCACTCTTCGCCGACTCGGTCCTCTTGACCCTGGGGGCGGTGGTGTCGCTGGCCGCCCTCGACGGGGCCGTGGCCGGCAAGGATGGCGGCGACTTCCTCCTGCTTTTTGCGCTCTCGCTCTTCGGGGCTTCGGTGCTGGTTTCCGCCGGAAACCTGATCGTGATTTTTCTCGCGGTGGAGCTCACCATCATCCCCAGCTTCGCCTTGGTTGCTTTCCGCGGCGCCGATCGGCGGAGCTTCGAGGGGGCCCTCAAGTACTTCATTCTGAGTGTGCTCGCCTCAGCCATTCTCTACTACGGCCTCAGCCTGATCTACGGCATGACGGGCACGGTACGGGTGCCGCTTCCCGCGCAGGTGGGGTCGTCGCCGCTTCTCCTGCTGGGCATCGGCTTTATGCTGGTGGGCTTTGGCTTCAAGCTGGCGGCCTTCCCCTTCCATCAGTGGCTGCCCGATGCCTTCGAGGTCTCGCACCCCGAGGTGGCCGCCTTCCTGGCGGTGGGGCCGAAGCTGGCGGCGGTGGTTGCCCTGGTCCGCATCCTGGAGGGACTGGGTGGGCAAAGCGGCGCGTGGACGGCCGCCCTGGCCTGGATGGCCTTGGGCACCATGTTCTGGGGGAACCTGGCCGCCTTCCGCCAGGCCGGGCTGCGGCGCATGCTTGCCTACTCGGCCGTGGCCCACGCCGGCTACGCCCTGGTGGGGGTGGCGGCCGGTACGCCCCAGGGCATGGACGGGGCGGTTCTGTACTTTGCCGCTTATGGGAGTGCAGCCGTGGGTGCCTTTCTGGTGGTGGCCCTTCTCGAGCGGGACGGGCTGGGCGACGCCATCGCCGGTCTCGCGGGTCTGGGCCGGCGGCGGCCGGGCTGGGCCGCCGCCCTCACCGTGTTCCTCATCTCGCTCGTCGGGGTGCCGCTCTTTGCCGGGTTTTGGGGGAAGTTCTCGGTATTCCTGGGGGCCGTCGAGGGCGGCGTGGTCTGGCTGGTGGTGCTGGGCGTGATCAACAGCGCCGTCTCTTTCGGGTATTACGGCAACGTGATCCGGAAAATGTACCTGGAAGCACCGCCGGGGCGGGTGGATAAACCCGCCGCGGTCGCCGGCCCCGGTGCAGTGCCCGCAGGTCCGGGCGGCGGAGCGGCGCCCGGTGCTCCGCCGCCGGTCGCCGAAACCGGTGCGAGAGCCGCCGCGGGGTGGAGCCTACGCACGGCCCTCTGGCTCACGGTCGGCCTCACTTTGCTTCTGGGCGTGGTGCCTGGTCTGCTCTTCGGAGCGCTCGGGTAGCTTTGGGGTGAGGCGCGCAGCGGCCTCGGGCAGGCAGGAGCGCATGATCTCGGGTCGCCGCGGGCACACCGTACCCGGTGCCGGGGGTGGCCGTACCCGGTGCCGGGCACGCCGGCGAGGGCCGCCTCCGGGAGCCGGTAGGGAGTGCCGGGCGCACCGGTGGCGGACCGCCGCGGGTGGCCGGTAGCGGGCGGACGGATGAGGGGGCGGACGGATGAGGGGGCGGACGGATGAGGAGCGAACGCAGATGACCAAGACGGGGGCGTTCTCCCGGCCGGTGTACATCATCGCCGGGGGCATCACCAAGTTCGCAAAAGCCCACCCCGGGATGGACTTCCGGTTGATGTGCAAGGAGGCCTTCGACTACGCCATGGCCGATGTGCCCACCCTCACGGTGGACATGATCGACGGTTCGAGCCTCTCCTACTTCTCCGACCACTTCACGCGACAGTTGATGGCGGGCATCATGGTCCACGACTACCTGGGCCTGTGTCCCAAACCCTCGCGTCGCATCGAGGGGGGCGGAGCCACCGGGGGACTCAACCTGCAGAACGCCTACCAGGAGGTGGCTTCGGGCCGGATGGACTGTTGCGTGGCGGTGGGCTTCGAGACCATGAGCCGGGTCAGCACCTGGAAGGGCAACGAGTTCATCGCCCTGGCCAGCGACACCAACTTCGATTTCCCCGTGGGCGGCTTCTACACCGGCTACTACGCAATGATGGTGCGGCGACACATGCATGAGTTCGGCACCACCGTGGAGCAGATGGCCCGGGTTTCCATCAAGAACCACGCCAACGCCCTCCACAACCCCTACGCGCAGTTCCCTGCGCGTCTGACCGTGGACGACGTCCGCTCCGCCGAGATGGTGGCCACCCCGCTCACCATGCTCGACATCTGCACCATGTCCGACGGAGCCGCCTGCCTGATCGTCGCCGGTGAGGAGGTGGCGGAGCGGGTGTGCGACCACCCGGTACGTATCACCGGCATCGGCACGGGGACCGACGCCATGCGCATGGCCGATCGGCCCCACGGCGACGTGATCCTGCTGCCCCACGAATCGGCCGCCGACTACGCGGGCCTGCGCTATCCCGGGGTGCACTCCTTCCGGGCGGGCCGCATGGCCGCCAAGCTGGCCTACGCCATGGCCGGTATCGGTGATCCCCGGGAGGAGATCGACTTCGTGGAGCTCCACGATGCCTACACCTCGTCGGAGATCCAGACGGTGGAGGACCTGGGTCTGTGCCTCTATGGTGAAGGCGGCCCCTACTCGGCCGGAGGGGCTACGTTCATGCCGAATGTCGACTACGGTCTGGAGTTGCCCGTCACGCCCCGGGTGCCCGTGAATCCGAGCGGAGGGCTCCTGGCCTGCGGTCATCCGGTGGGAGCGACCGGCCTCATGCAAGGGGTTTTCGCCCTCTGGCAGCTGCAGGGGACCACGGCGAAGCACCTGGGCGATCCTACGCTGCAGGTGCGGAACGCGCGGCGGGGGCTCATCCACTCGCACGCCGGCACCGGAACCTACGTCACCGTGACCATCCTCGAGCGGCCCTGAGTATGGGGCGGTGGTAGGGACGAAGCGGCGAAAGGAGGGGGCATGGCTGGACGAGACAAGAGCCGGGCGGAAGTGGGCGCCGAGGGTTCCGCAGGCCGGATGAGCCGGGCGGAAGCGGGCGCTAAGAGTTCCGCAGGCCGGACGAGTCGGGCCGAAGTGGGCGCCCGCGGCTCCACCGGGGGCGTGGGCCCGGGCCGCGCCGGCGCCGACAAGGGTGGGGCCGCCGGGCATAAGCTTCCCGAAACCCTCGAGGGCTCCATCCTGTACAACCTCGACCCGATCATCCTGAAGTGGCACTGGGAGGTGGACTACGTCCACTCCTACGCGCAGGACTCGCCTTTCTTCGCCGGGCTCTCTCAGCAGAAGCTCCTGGGTTCGCGGTGCGCGGCCTGCGGCTACGTCTACGCCACCCCCCGGAGCCACTGCATGGAGTGCGGCGCCCCCACCGCGTGGTACGAGCTGCCGCGGGAGGGGAGAATCCACACTTTTACCACCTGCTACTACGGCGGTGAGGCTTTCTTGGAGGAGACCCCGTTCACGCTCGTCCTGGTCGAGTTCGACGGCGTGGACACGCTGTTCTTGTCCCGGCTGGTCGGGGTGGAAGCCGAAGAGGTACGTATCGGGATGCCGGTCACGGCCCGCTTCCTGCGGAACTCGAAATTCCGAGCCACCGACGTCTACTTCGTCCCGGCCGGGTAAGGCCTGCGGCGGACGCTCCGCTGACGATGAGGTCGGCGACCGGAGGAATGGCGTGGAGTTCGATCTGAGCGAGGAGCAGCGGCTCGTGCGCAACACCGTGCGCGACTTCGCCGAGCAGGAGATCGCGCCCCAGGCAGAGGCTATCGATCGCGAGGCCCGCTTTCCCTACGAGATTGTGGCCGCTCTCGGTGAACTCGGGCTCATGGGCATCCCCTTTCCGGAGGAATACGGGGGCGCAGGCGGGGACACCCTGACGTATGTCCTTGCCGTGGAGGAGCTCGCCCGCGTGGACTCGT
The DNA here is from genome assembly GCA_023488925.1 of Actinomycetota bacterium. GTDB lineage: Bacteria > Actinomycetota > Thermoleophilia > RBG-16-64-13 > RBG-16-64-13 > JAMDDA01. The sequence goes on along the minus strand of JAMDDA010000064.1, from coordinate 4,537 downwards.
CGGTGGCCATCACGGTGGCCGCCCACACCTCGCTCGGCACAAACCCCATTTGGCTTTTCGGCACCGAGGAGCAGAAGAGGGAATGGCTGCCCCGGCTGACCTCCGGTAAGGCTCTGGGAGCCTTCGGTCTCACCGAACCCGAGGCTGGCTCCGATGCCGGCGCCATCCGCACCACCGCTCGGCTGGAGAACGGCGAGTGGATCGTCAACGGCACCAAGGCCTTCATCACCAACTCGGGCACCGCCATCACCGCCTTGGTGAACCTGGCTGTGGTGACCGGCGCCAGGGAAGACGGCCGCAGCGAGATCTCCAACCTCATCGTGCCGCAGGACACCCCCGGGTACACTCGCGGGCCCTCCTACCGGAAGATGGGCTGGCGCGGCTCGGACACACACGAGCTACATTTCGAGGAGGCCCGGGTGCCCGAAGCGAACCTCTTGGGTGTCCGGGGAAAGGGCCTTGCCCAGTTCCTCACCGTTCTGGACGCGGGGCGCGTGGGGGTGGGGGCCCTCGGCCTCGGTTTGGCCCAGGGTGTTTACGAGATGGCTCTGCGCCACGCGCGGGAGCGTCGCCAGTTCGGCCGGCCGATCGGCACGTACCAGGCGGTGGGTTTTCGGCTGGCCGACATGGCCACCCGCATCGAAGGGGCCCGGCTGCTTCTCTACAAGGCCGCGGTGCTGAAAGATCGAGGGCGGCCCTACGAGACGGTGGCCGCCATGGCCAAACTCACCTGTACCGAGCTCGCCGTGTGGGCGGCGGACCAGGCGGTGCAGATCCACGGCGGCTACGGTTTCATGGACGAGTACCCGGTCTCACGCTTCTACCGGGATGCTCGGGTGCTGACCATAGGTGAGGGTACCAGCGAGATGATGCGTCTCGTGATCAGTCGGGCCATCGGGGCGGGGGAGCCCGACGCGGGAAGAGGGGTGCCTGAGCGAGAGCGCGACCCTGGCAGCGATGACCGATGACCTCGTGCAAGGTCCTCGATATCCACAAGGAACTGCCCCGTACGAACTGTGGCGATAGCGGCAGGAAATCCTGCCTTGCCTTCGCCTCGGCCGTTCATCTGGAGGTCTTCTCCCGCGAGCGGTGTCCCCACCCGGACCCGTTACGGCGCGCCGAGACACAGAAAAACGTTGCCGCCGGCCGCGGCCAGAGACGGCCCAGCTCCCAGCACACCGGAGGCGGGGAGCGTCGGCCGCGTCGAGCGAGAAGGCGTTGCGGGCGCTGTTGGCGACACTGAGAGACGCCGACCCGGCCGCGCAGGCGGAGAGGGGCGGCGGTCCGCTGGGAAACGAAGGGGCGGGGCTCCCGGGCAGAGAAGGCGCGGCGATGCCTGGGCGAATGTTCGCAGCGTCGCCGAGCCCGCCCGGGTGTCGCGGAGAGGGCAGGCGGGTTCGGAGCGGATTGGTAAGTGTGATTTCTGGGTACGCGGCCTTTTGGGGGATTCCGGAAGAAGGAGGTCACCATGGGTTTCTTGGACCAGCTCCGCTCGCTTTTTGGCGGACGCACGGAGTCGCGCGGCGGGACCGCCACCGTGTCGCCGCCGGAGGCCGGCGGCTCACCGGCGCCGAGCGGCGATCCGGCGTCGAGTGGCTCACCCGCGCCGGGCGGCGACATTCACATGGGGATGGTGATGGAGCTCATCGGCAGCGACGGCAGCGGGCTTCCGGCTCTGCTCGAAAAGATCCGGGCCGGGGGGCTGGGTGAGTTCGTGGGCACCTGGGTCGGCACGGGGGACAACATGCCCGTATCCACCAAGCGGCTGGTCGAAGTCCTGGGTCCGGATCGGGTCGCGGAGGTCGCGCGCAAGTTCGGCGTGTCCTCCGATGTCGCAGCCACGAGCCTGACGAACACCCTTCCCCGTGTGATCGACAAACTGACACCGGAGGGCCGCGTACCCGACGCCGAGACACTCCGCAAGCACCTCAGCGCCCAATTCAAACTGTAGCAGGCTGTTGAAAAGACCATGACCGCCACGTTCGGAGACGAATAATCGCTGCATTTGATTCTTGTCCGCGGCCGAACGTGGCGTGATTCCGGGTTCTTCAACAGCCTGGTGGGGCGGGAGCGCCGTCGCGCCCGGCGCGGGGCGCACTCGGTCGGGCGGCGGATGGCTCCGCGGCTGGGTGTGTCGCGAGGCCAGAGCGCCCGATGTCTACCCTCCGGGAGCGCCGTCGCCCTCTGTTGGCCCCCCGGCCCCCAGACCGGATATGCAGCCGAGCGTGCCACGCGGAGGGTGTTCGCAACCACCTCCAGGGCGTCGTCCTGGCCGCCCACGCGGCGATCAAAAGACTGCCGAATAGGGCGGAAGGCGACCTATTGACTTCTGCGGTGGGGGTATGGTGTTCATGGGTGATTCTCCGATAGTGGGGGCATCAAGATAGGTAGCTTTGCGTATCGCAGCCGGGAACCGGGGGTGGACCTTCGACAAAGCATGTCTGCGGCGCGGCCCTGGAGGGCCGGGGAAAGGAGCAGGCATGAGGGGAATGTTGAACGCGTCCGCCGGCCGACCGCATCAACTCAAGACTCCTGCCGTGGATATCACGCTGATGGTATTCGCGGTCTTCTTCGCTTCTTGGCTGCTTGGGCCTGGAGTTGCCAAGGCCGCCCTGTACCCGTCGGGTTGTGTCTGGAACGGCTACGCCCCTTACAAGTTCCCGAGCACTCATGAGAACTCTCACTGGGAGGATTTCTGCTATCTGGGCGTCAACGGCTCCTCGTTCGACAACGCCGCCGACTACGTGGTTGGCGTTCAGCGGGAGCTCAGGTACCTGGGCTACTATCCCGGGCCGCTCAATGATGGGCTATTTGGATCGCAAACCGAAGCTGCCGTTGAGGATTTCCAGAACGACACGTCCCTTTCGCCGGATGGCGTAGTGGGCTACTTCACGTGGTTCAACCTGATGGCGTATATGCCGTACGGGTATTCGTCCAGTGGCTATGACTATCACCGTGTCTATGGCACTTTCGGCACCTACTACTGGCGCCACAACCAGTCGACGGATCGGTGGGGAATCCGCAACAAGGACAACGCCTGGTGGGTCGGTTTTACAACTAATGGACCCAGCTAACAGGTGGCTCCGCTAACTCAGCAGTTCAGCTTGCCGTACTCTGATTGGAGGGTTGCCCGCCATCAGACATCTACGTCTTCGCTCCCATGGTCATGGTCCGAACCGCGATGACGACCAGTCGCGGCTCCGGCGTCAGGTCAGGGCAATCGGTGCTCTGGCGGGGGCGTTGGCATTGGTCGCCAGTGTGTATGTCGCGGTGGCTGACGCCGGCGACCCTGCGCAGCCGACCCCAGACCTGATCGCGCGGAGCGGCGCTTCACCCGCTGCGCACGCCGACCCGGAGATTCCCCCTTCTGATGGTCAGAAACAGCCGAATGTTGGAGACGGGGAATATCCCGACCGTACCCCCCTCCCTGAGCGAGTCCCGTCGGCGCGGGCGCAGCAGTTGGCGAAAGACCTGGCGAGTGCGGTGCCCGGGGCCGGACTCGAGGTGGTCGAGGCCGTAGAGATGGTGATGCCCGACACGACCGTGACGGAGATCGTGCTGGCTCCTCGGGTCACTATCCGAGAGGGCATCGTGGTCATTACCATCTTCAAGAATCCCGATGCGGCCCTGGGATATCCCGCAGCCGCCGCGGCCATGGATTCGGCTGATCTTGCGAATCACGCCTCGTCGATTGGATTCGGGACCGAGAAGGTCTCCGTCCTGGGTGCCACCGAGGCCTATGTGACCAGCGGGCCGTTCGGGTCAGGGTGTCAGCTTGTCGCGCAGCTGCCCGACCGCACGATAGTTGACGTCTCATCGGAAGCTTCACCGGCGAGGAACGGCACTCCGCCGTTGGACCGGCAGGAGGTGGAGCAGCTCGTAGGCTTCATTCTGGAGACTCGGTAGGCCGGTGCATGCAGCGCGGCGCGGCCTTTCTTCTGGCTGTTGCGCTGGGGGTGGGGATGGGTCTCGTGGGGGTCTCCTGCGGTCGGGAACCCGGACCGAAGCCTGTCGTGGTAACGGGGTCCACCGCGACGGTGCCCGCCACGCCGCCGAGCACTTCCCTGGGGTCTGACCGCGCACCGCCGTCGGCACTGCGCGCCCATCTGGGCAGGCCGCTGGTGGTTGTCTTCTGGACGAGTCACTGACCACCGTGCCGGGCGGAGATGCCGGAACTGGATAGGTTCTATCGAGAGAGCGGCGGGAGGGTGGGTTTCATGCTGGTGGTTGAGCAGGAGGAGCAAGAGGCTGTGGCCTACCTCACGAGTCAAGGGGTCTCGCTACCTCTGATCGAGGACACCTCGGGAGTAGTGGCGGCGTATTACCGGGTGAACTCGCTGCCGACCGTCATCGTACTCGACGGCAAAGGAGGGCTGATGGCCCGACACGAGGGTCAGACGGATCTGCAGGATCTCGAAAAACTCATCCTGGCTACCTTGTGAGGGCCGTATTGGATGTCCGGGTATTCTCCACAACGTTCATGCCTGGGTCCGCGGCCCCCAAGACCCGCCGGCTACCCTCCGCCCCGCAGGAGCGC
>JAMDDA010000110.1 GCA_023488925.1 Actinomycetota bacterium | reverse complement strand
CCAAGACGCCCAGCGCACCGGAGCCGTCCGCTGCTTCGAGAACTTCGTAGCCCTCGGCCTGCAGGCCGAGACGAGTGACCTCGCGCAGCGAGGCATCGTCCTCCACGATGAGAACACGGGCCTGCACCACGAGATTACGAGCTTCCACAACGAGATTATCCCCGGGCACGGGGGCTCGGTAAAGCGATCCGAGGAAGATACTGCGAAGACCGTGGGGAAGTTCCCGGAAAAAGGGGCCCCCCGCGTCTGCGTAGGGCCCTCGACGCCGAGCTCGGCGGCCCCGTACGAGGAGGGGATCCCCCGCGTCTGCGTAGGGCCGCCCGGTATGTCCGCAGGCGCATCCGCGCCGCCCGCGGTCTTCCATCGTCTGCCCAGAGGGTCCTCGGCGGCTCGGCCGGCACGGTGGCTCGGCCGTTACCGCAGGGCGTAGATGCCGTTGACCACCAGCCAGATGAAGGCAAACAGCAGGAGTGTGAGCGCGATCGTGGTGGCCACACGCAGTGGTCCGGTGTCGGAGAAGCGTTTCATCGAGGCCTTCCCTTCCCTTCTTGCCTCGTATGGACTGCATTTCTACGTCTTCCCGGGAGGAGGCGGAACGAATCGTGCCGACCCGGCGGAACTCGAGAGCTCGGGCCGGCGCCCGCCCTCTCCCGGCTTCACCCTCCCCGTTTTCCGTCCGCCTCGAGCGGTATCGGGGCAGGGCCGGCTGTGTAAGCCCGGGTTGCCCGTGCTGGGCAGTTTGCCGCTACCAAACCAATATGTGGTGTGCTATGCTCCTGTCGCATACAACATGTTGTGGACAAACCTGGGGATTCACCCGGGGAAAACTGTGGATAGTTTGTCCGCTCCTGGGGATATCTTGGGTGTGGCCGAGGCGGGCTCCAGGTGCGACCGGAGGAAAGGTCTAAACGGCATGCGTTGTCCGTACTGTAACCAGGGGGAGACCCGAGTCGTGGACTCCCGCGACGTCGACGGGCAGGCGACTATTCGGCGCCGGCGCGAATGCGCGGCGTGCGGCCGGCGTTTCACCACATACGAACGGGTCGAAGAGATCCCCATCACCGTTGTCAAACGCGACGGCAGCCCGGAGCCCTTCCGGCAGGAGAAGCTCCTGCAGGGGCTGCTGCGCGCTTGTACGAAGCGCGACGTCCCTTTGAGCCGCCTCGAGGACCTGGTGAGCGATATCGAAGCGGAGTTGCGCCGGGAGCTGCTCTACGAGGTGTCTTCCGAGCGCCTGGGTGAGATGGTGCTCGACCGGCTGCAGGACGTCGACCTGGTGGCCTACGTGCGCTTCGCCTCGGTGTACCGGCAGTTCGAGAGCGTCGAAGAGTTCAAGCAGGAACTGGAAGATCTGACGAAAGAGGGGATCCGATGACCGTCTCCGACATCAAGGGGCTCTCGGACAAGCTCGAGAGGAGTCTCTCGCCGAGCGCCGTCAAGGTGCTGGCCAAGCGCTACCTGAAGCGCGACGAAGACGGCGTGCCCCTGGAAACCCCGGTGGACATGTTCGCCCGGGTGGCCGAAAACATCGCGCAGGCGGAACGCAACTATCGCAGCGATGCCGATGTGGGGGCGGTAGCCGCCGAGTTCCTCTCGGTCATGACCAGCCTTAAGTTTCTGCCGAACTCACCCACCCTCATGAACGCCGGTCGCGACCTGCAGCAGCTCTCCGCCTGTTTCGTACTGCCTGTCGAAGACAGCATGGAGTCGATCTTCACCGCCATCAAGAACGCGGCTTTGGTACATCAATCCGGCGGAGGCACAGGCTTCAGCTTCAGTCGGCTGCGGCCCAAGAACGACATCGTCCGGTCCACGAATGGTGTGGCCAGCGGCCCCGTCTCTTTCATGCGGGTGTTCGACACGGCCACCGAGACCATCAAGCAAGGGGGGACCCGCCGGGGGGCCAACATGGGTATCCTGCGGGTCGACCATCCGGACATCCTGGAGTTCATCACGGCCAAGGAGGACGAAAACGTCCTCAACAACTTCAATATCTCGGTCGGTCTGACCGAGGAGTTCATGCAGGCCATGTTGAACGGAGGCACGTATGCAGTGCGCAATCCGCGGAACGGGGAGGAAGTCGCCCGCTACAACGCCCGCGAGGTCTTCGATCTGATCGTCAAGCTCGCGTGGAAGAACGGCGAGCCCGGCATCATCTTCCTCGATCGCCTCAATCGCGACAATCCCACGCCGCATCTGGGGCAGATCGAGTCGACAAACCCTTGCATCACCGGCGACACCCTGGTCTACACCGACCGGGGGCTGCGCCGGGCGCTCGACCTCTTCGCCGAGGGCGAGCCGGTGGGCGCGGTGGTCGACGGCCGTCTGAGCCCGCGGACGGTGCACCAGGCCTCCCCGGTCTTCTACACGGGCCACAAGCCGGTTCTGCGCATCACCACCCGCGAGGGCTTCTCCCTGCGGGTGACCGAGAACCACCGGATCATGACCGCCCGCGGCTGGGTCGAAGCCGGCGACCTTCAGCCGGGCGACGAGCTGCACGTGCTCGACCGCAAGGGCGGCTTCGGTAGCGAGGGCTCCCTGGAACTCGGCCGGATGCGAGGCTGGCTGGTGGGCGGCGGCGCCATCGAGACCGATCGGGCGACTCTCTCGTTCCGGGGCGGGGAGCGGGGGCCGGCCCAGTCCTTCCGTGATGCTGTGGACGCGGTCGTCGGGCCCTCGAACCTGCACCGGGAGTACGCTTCCGGTGTGGTCGCAGTTGCCGAACGCAGCGAGGCGCGTGTGCAGTCCTCGCGGCTGCGCGAGCTGGCCGAGGAGTACGGCCTGGTCGACGCAAAGCCGGTGGTGCCCGAGGTCGTCTTCCAGGGGTCCGAGGAGATGCAGCGCGGATTCCTGCAGGCACTCTTCACCGCCGACGGCACGGTGCTCGACCAAGGAAAGCCTGGCCGCAAGTGTCTGCGCCTGACTTCTGTCAGCTACGAGATGCTCCAGGAGGTGCAGCAGCTGCTCCTGAACTTCGGCATCTTCAGCCGTATCTATCGTGCTTGCAAGCCGGGTGAGCGCACAGCTGTGCTGCCCGGCGGCAAGGGCGGCTCCCAGGCGTACACCGTCCGCCCC
>JAMDDA010000210.1 GCA_023488925.1 Actinomycetota bacterium | reverse complement strand
CTTGGTGGCGGCGGTCCGGAGCGAGGAGGCAGTCGCCGCTGGGAGGCCCCTGATCGGCGGGGTTCCGGCCGAAGACGGCCCGCCGGCGGCGGAGGGCGCCGTTGGGCACGTGGTCTACCGTCCGGCGGGCGTGGAGCTCACGCTCTTCACGGTGCGCGAGGAAGACGAGCGCTACGTGGTGGAAGGAGAGGCCGTGGAACGACTGGTGCGCCGGTTCGACATGGAAAACGAGCACGCCGTACGGTATGTAAGCGACCGGCTCGAGCGTTTGGGCGTGTACGAAGCGCTCCGTGAGCGGGGGGCTGCTCCGGGTGACGAGGTGGAGATCGCGGGCCACCTCTTCGAGTACCGGTAGGGGTCGAAGGCGGTGGAAGGCGCCGGGAAGAAAACGGCCAAGACGGTCGTGGTCAAGATCGGCTCCAGTACCCTGACCGATGAGCGGGGCAAGTTCCGCCTGGGTCCCATGGCCGGCCGGGTGGCCGAAATCTGCGGGCTCCGCCGGCAAGGCCACCGGGTGGTGCTGGTTTCGTCGGGGGCGGTGTCCTCGGGCATGGGACTGTTGCGACTCGCCGCCAGACCCACCGAGGTGGTCGACCTGCAAGCCGCGGCGGCCGTGGGCCAAGGGCATCTCTATCACACCTACAGCCAGCTCTTCGCGCACGAAGAGGTCATCACGGCCCAGGTGCTGCTCACCGCCTTCGACATCAGCGCCCGCACGCAGTACTTGAATGCCCGTAACACGCTGCGCCGCCTGCTGGAATGGGGCGTGGTGCCGATCGTCAACGAGAACGACACCACGTCCACCGACGAGCTCTGTTTCGGGGACAACGATGCCCTGGCCGCGCAAGTGGCGCTCCTGGTGAAAGCCAACCTGCTCCTGCTGCTCACCGACACAGAGGGGCTGTACACTGCGAATCCTCGGGAAGATCCAAGCGCCACCCTCATCCGCGAGGTACGCGATTTCTCCGAGATCGCGAGCGTGGACACCGAAACCAAGGGAGCACTGGGGCTGGGGGGCATGCGCAGCAAGGTCGGGGCGGCCCGCATCCGACGAGCGGGGGGGGTGGAGACGGTCATCGCCCGGGGGTCGCGCCCCGGCGTCATCGCCGCAGTCCTCGCCGGAGAGCCGGTGGGCACGCGTTTTGCGCCTCGCGACCTCGGCCTGGGCGCCTTCAAACAGTGGCTGCTCTACGGGAAGCCTTCACGGGGACGCGTGGTGGTGGACGCCGGAGCCGAACGGGCTCTTCACCAGAACCGGAGCCTGTTGCCGGTGGGCATACTCCGGGTGGAGGGCGACTTCGACGCGGGCGACGCGGTGACGGTGGTGAACGAGAGCGGGGTGGAGCTGGCCAAGGGTGTCAGCAACTACGCCTCCGACGAGCTCGACCTGGTCAAAGGCCTGCGGAGCAACCGGATCAGTGAGCGTCTTCCGCTGGCTTCCCCCGAGGCGATCCACAGAGACTACCTGGTGCTGGTAGAGTAGAGTGGATCCGCCGCCGGACAGGGACCGTGGCGGTGGCGGAACAGGACAAAGAGAGAGGAGTGCGGGTGGATATCAAGGAGAGCGCTGCCGCCGCGAAGCGCGCCTCCAGGCACTTGGTGACCCTTTCGTCCGCGCAAAAGAATCGGGCGATCTTGGAGATGGCCGAGGCCTTGGAGCGCCGGGCGGGGGAGATCCTCCAGGAGAACGCCGAGGACTTCGCCGCCGGCCGCAAGAAGGGTCTTTCCAGCGCGTTGCTCGACAGGTTGCTCCTGGACGAGGAACGAGTGCGGGCAATGGCGCAAGACCTGCGCCGCGTGGCCGCCCTGCCCGACCCGGTGGGCGAAATCGTGGAGGGCTGGCGGACGGCCGAGGGCCTGGAGATCCGCAAGGTGCGGGTGCCTTTCGGTGTCGTGGCCGTCATTTACGAAGCGCGGCCCAACGTCACCGTGGACGCCGCCGCCCTCTGCCTGAAGACCGGCAACGCCGTGATGCTCCGCGGCGGGGGAGACGCCTACCACTCCAACCGCATCCTGGCCGAGGTCATCACCGGGGCGGTCTTGGAGGCGGACCTTCCCGGCGACGCCATCCAGTTCGTGACCACCCGCGACCGCGAGGTGCTCATAGAGCTCTTGCAGCTCACCGAACTCGTAGACCTGGTGATCCCCCGCGGGGGCGAGCAACTCAAGCAGTTCCTCGTGGAACACTCCCGGGTGCCGGTCATCTATGCGGCCGGCGGCAACTGTCACGTGTATGTGGACAGGACGGCCGATCTGAACCAGGCGGTGGACATCGTGGTCAACGCCAAGGTGCAACGCCCCGGGGTGTGCAACGCCGCCGAGACGTTGCTGGTGCACGAAGCCGTGGCCAAGCAGTTTCTGCCGAGGGTGGTCAAGGAGCTCACCGAGCGCCAGGTCAAGCTGTATGTCGACAAGAAGAGTAAAGAGATCTTGGGGGAGCGGGGCGCCGCGCTGGCCCCGGCCACCGAGAAGCACTACGCCACCGAGTTCCTGGCCTTGGAGATGGCAGTGAAGGTGGTGACGTCGCTGGACGAAGCCATCGCCCACGTCAACGAGTACGGCACGGGCCACTCGGAGGCCATCGTGACGCAGGACTTGGAAGCCGGGCGCCGCTTCTCCGACGAGGTGGATGCGGCGGCCGTCTACGTGAACGCCTCCACCCGCTTCACCGACGGAGCCGTGTTTGGATTGGGCGCCGAGATCGGCATCTCCACGCAGAAGCTGCATGCCCGGGGGCCCTTGGCCCTCAAGGAGCTAACCTCGACCAAGTACATCGTGACCGGTCGGGGGCACATCAGGTAGTCCGTAAAACGGCGCGGCTCGGCGCGCCGGGGCGAGTCCCACGGAGGAGGCGAGTGGACCCGACAGAGCGGCTCAGCCATCGTCCCGGATTGCGTCTGGGGATCATGGGGGGTACCTTCGATCCCATCCACATCGGGCATCTCGTGACGGCCGAGGAGGCCCGCCAGCAGTTCCGGCTCGACGAGGTCATCTTCATGCCCACGGGCACCGCTCCGCACAAGGGCCGGCAGGTGGCTCCCCCGGACTACCTGATGTGCCCCCGACCGGTCACGATGTACTTGGTCGAG
>JAMDDA010000077.1:856-3092 GCA_023488925.1 Actinomycetota bacterium | reverse complement strand
CGACGACGGTCGTGGTCGGGTTCGCTCCTCCGCCGGGAGCCGTCGTGGTCGTCTCCTGGGCCCGAGCGCAGCCCCAGGCCGTCAGGGTCAGCAGCGCCAGGGCGGCCAGCAAGAAAACCTGCAGAACCGCCCGCGGCGCTCGGCTCCCGTGGTGCTCGGGCGCCGAGGCCCTGGTTTTCTCCGGAATCATGTTCGTGCCTCCTCCATCTCGCGGTAACGCATCACCAGGAGCTCCCCCCGGCCGTGGGTGACGCGGGCCCTTTCGCCCAGCAGCTCGTTGCTCACGCCGCGGCCCGCCCACTGGTGCAACGACTCTCCCCGCAGGGGGTACGCAAGCCCCTCCGTGCGCACGTCCTCCACCTCGGGCGTGAGGGCCAGGAGCGAGACGAGGTCGCCGGGCCGGCCCTCGATGGCGGCGTCGCCACGCGCCAAAAACACCTCGTGCCGCCGGTCCACCAGGCGCACGTCGCGTCCTGCCAGCCAGGGAGCCGTCAAGAGCAGGAGCAGGGCGACCAGGTGGTCCAGGCGCGGCCCTCCCAGACCTCCGCAGACCGCGATGCGGTCGGCTCCCCGATCCACCGCCAGGCGGAGGGCCACCTCGGTGTCGGTCTCGTCCTTGGCCACCGCAAGCTCCACCATCTCCACCCCGGCGGCGCGCAGCGCGTCGCGGGCATCCGGCGAGATGGAGTCGAGGTCGCCCACGAGCACATGAGGGCGGAGGGCAAGAGTCAGGAGCGCGTCTGCCCCGCCGTCGGCGGCCACGAGCAGGTCGGCGGAGCGCAACATCGAGGGGTCGAGGGGACCGTCAAGACGGGACCCGGCCACAACGACCGCAAACATACCGCCACCTTCCTCTCCGCTCGAACGCGACCGGCAAGGGGGAGGCTGTCCCTGAGACGAGCAAGGGCGCCCGAACGGGTCCGGCGCCCTTGGCTGATGAGATCACCTTCGCTTCCCTTCGCTGGCATTACCCAGATCAGGTTCGCAGGGTCAGTGGTCGAGCCACACTCTCAGCGCCAAGCGCTCCCCTAGCAAGGCGTGTGCGACCTGCGGACCCGGCCGCCGGCCGTGCGCACACTTCGTACTTTGATTATACCGCACGGAGCGGATGCCTCTCGCCACCCGAGAACAACGCCCGTCTTCGCCGGCGGCCGAGGCCGAGCGTGGCGTGACACCCGCTTCCTCAGCGGCCTGCAAGCATGACCCGGACCCCCCTGCGCGCGACGTTTGCGCGAGGACCGCCGGGATGAGTCCGTGCGACCCAGCGGTGACCCCGCGCGCGACGTTTGCGCGGGCTCTCTGCACGTGAACAGTAGGAGAAAAGGCGTGGGGGCGCCCGCCGGCGGGGGCGCCCCAGCGGAAGGGGGGCGGCGGGATAGCCCCCCGGAAGGGGGCGCCACGGCGCCCGGCGGCAGCGCGGCATCCCGGGAGTGCCGGGGCGGCGGGCACCGCCGCCCCGGCACTCCCGGGAAGAAGGCACGGCGAACGGAGGCGCGGCATGACATCCGAACAGACCACGGCCGCAAGAAGCGACCTCACCGGCAGGGTGGTGCTCATCGCCGGAGCCACGGGTGGCCTCGGACGCGTGACTTCGCGCCTCTTCAAGCAAGCGGGCGCCCGGTTGGTGCTGGTCGCCCGCACCCACGACCGACTGGAGGACCTGGCCGCTTCCCTCGGCACCCCCGAGTCGGAGTGCCTGCTCCACGCCGCCGACCTGCGTCGCCCCGCCCAGGTGCGTGCGCTCATCGTTCGGGTGGTGCAGTGCTTCGGCCGGATCGACGTGGTGCTCAACTTGGTGGGCAGCTGGGCTCCGGGCAAGAGCACGACCACCTCCGACGAGCGTTGGCGCGAGCAACTCGAGACCAACCTCTTCGCTCCGTTCCATGTGGTGCGTGAGGCCGTCCCCCACATGCCGGAGGGGGGCGTGATCATCAACGTCGGGAACGCCGAGCCGGTCGAGGGCAAGGGCGGCCAACTGGCTTACGCCGTGGCCAAAGGGGGGATCCACACCCTCACCCGCAGCCTGGCTCTGGAGTTGAAACCCCGGGGGATCCGGGTGAACGCCATCATGCCCCGCAACATCGATACGCCCGGCAACCGGGCGCTCCAACCGCACGCCGACCCCGCCGACTGGCCGAAGCCCGAGGAGGTGGCCGAGGTGCTCCTCTATCTGGCCTCCCCGCGGTCGGCGGTGATCACCCGGGCCCTGATCCCCGTGTCCGCCCGGACCTGAACA
>JAMDDA010000077.1:0-846 GCA_023488925.1 Actinomycetota bacterium | reverse complement strand
CCTGATTCCCGTGTACGGCCGGACATGAACAAGGCCGCTCAGCCGCCCGGCCGAGCACCGCGGTGCGAACGCGGGACGAGGCGCACCCGCCACCGAGTTCCGCCCGACTACCCACCCCACGTGTTCACGAGAACCACCCCGCCCAACGCCGCCGCTCCGCCCACCAAAGAGAGCGGGCGAGGCACTTCGCCCAGCCACGCCCAGGCGATGAAGATCGCCAGTACAGGCGAAACATAGAGGAAGCTTGCCACGATGGCAGTGGGGGTGCGCGAGAGCGCGTAAGTCCAGCTCAAGTAGGCGATGGCCCCGGGAAAGACCCCCAGGTACACCGCGGCGAGGGTGGCCTCCAGGGGCGCGCTCCTGACCGTGGTGACCAACCCAGGGGTGAATACCAGCAGGACCAACGTACCGCTCCAGATGGCATACGCGGTGAAGGCCAGCGGGCCGTACTTGCGGAGGAGCGGGCGCTGGCCCACGAAATACAAACTGGTGGAAACGGCCGCCAACAGCACGAGCAACGCACGCGGGTCGAACCGAAACCCCCCTCCCTCCCCCAAGGCCACGAGCGCCACCCCGGCGAAGCTGACGGCGATCCCCACCCAGCCCCACACCCGCAGGCGCTCACCCTGGAAGGCCGTGGCGAGAAGGGCCGTGAAAACGGGCCCGGCTGCAATGAGCAGGCTGGCGGCGCCGGCGCTCACGCTCACCTCCCCGTAATTGAGCGCCGTGTGGTATACGGTGATCCCCAGGAAGCCCAACACCAGCAGGGCGGGAAGGTCGCGCCGGTTGGGGAGGCGCATGCGCGTGGCAACCGCGTACCCGCCCATCACTGCCGACGGAACCTCC
>JAMDDA010000171.1 GCA_023488925.1 Actinomycetota bacterium | reverse complement strand
TGAACCTGGTGGGGCCGTAGCCAGGCTGCTGAGAAAGGCCGTGAGCGCCACATTCGGGGGCCAATAAGATGTCGTGTTGCCGAGATGTGGTTCCAGTGAAACGGTAACCCGTCCTGCTTTTCTGCCATTTTTCGCTAGGCCGCCTTCAAATCCTGCTGGGCCTGGGACTCGCGGATAACCTGCAACGGCGGCCTCCCCCGCATGTGCGGGTATCGGCGCGGTGCCACGCAGTAAGGGTGCTGTGGTTATCTTGGTTATTCGTCACAATTCCCGTTCCGCGTCTCCCCCTACCCCGCCGCCCCCCGGCGCACGGCGGAGCGCCCGTACTTCTCGCGGATGGCGTCGAGCCCGAGATCGAGGTTCCGCAGCAGGGGCAGCTGCTGGTCGAGGAGGTCGTCCTGCCAGGCGCGGGGCAGCAGGTTCGTGAGGGTCACCCCCACCAGTCGGATACGGTAGCGGCGTTCGCGGCTCTGGCGGAAGAGCTGGAGCACCACTGGGAAAAGGGCTTCGTCCACGTCCAGAGGCCGCGGCAGGGTGTGGGAGCGGGTGTGGGTGACGAAATCGCTGTAGCGGATCTTGACCGTCACCGTGCGGGCCTCGAGGCGCTGCCGGCGCAGGCGGTAGCCCACGTCTTCGGTCAGGCGCAGGAGCGTAGCTTCGAGCAGGGCGGTGTCGCCGGTGTCTTCCGCGAACGTAGTCTCGCGGGAGATGGACTTGACCGGATCGTGCGGAGTCACCGGCCGCGGGTCTTCTCCTCGGGCTTGGCAGGCCAGCAGCTCCCCGAGCCCGCCGAAGGAGAGGCGCAGCAGGTTCGCAGGGATCCGCGCCAGATCGCCGATGGTGACCACCCCCCGATCGCGCAACTGACCAAGCAGCGCCGGGCCCACTCCCGGCAGGCGCTCCACGGGGAGCGGCGCCAGAAAGGCAGCTTCCCTTCCGGGTCGCACCACGGTGAAGCCCGCCGGCTTACGGAAGTCACTCGCCACCTTGGCCACCAGCTTGTTGGTGGCCAGACCCACGGAGAGGCTCAGGCCGAGCTCTTCGCCTACCCGCCGCTGGATGGCCCGGCAGGTGCGGGCCACCGGCCCGAAGAGCCTCTCGGTGCCGGTGAGATCGAGATAGGCCTCGTCGATACCGACCTTCTCCACCAGCGGCGAGTACTCCCCAAGCAGGGTCGCAAAGCGGCGGGAGTACTTGGCATAGAGCCGGTGGTTGCCGGCCAGCACGACGGCCTGGGGACAGAGACGCCGGGCGGTGCGCATGGGCATGGCCGAGTGCACCCCGAAGCGCCGGGCGAGATAATTGGCCGTGGCCACCACCCCCCGCTCCCCCCCTCCTACGATCACCGGTTTGTCGCGCAGGGAGGGATCGTGTTTCTCCTCGACACTGGCAAAAAAGGCAGAAAAGCAGGACGGGTTACCGTTTCACTGGAACCACATCTCGGCAACACGACATCTTATTGGCCCCCGAATGTGGCGCTCACGGCCTTTCTCAGCAGCCTGGCTACGGCCCCACCAGGTTCAGCGCCCGATCCGGCCGCACGAGTCCCGCGCCGGTCAAATCGTCCCGGCCGGGAGCGCCCAGGTCCTCGGCGCTGGCGGCCAGCAGCGTGCGCAGGTCGGCCACCGACAGCTCCGGCTGTGCCCCCCAGACCAGAGCCGCCGAGCCGCTCACGTGCGGGGCGGCCATGGAGGTGCCGCTCAGTACTTTGTAGCCACCGCCCGCGTAGGTGGAGTACACGGACACCCCCGGCGCGGCCAGCTCCACCTTCGGTCCGCGACTCGACCAGGAGGGCACGGCGTCGGTGGCATCGGTGGCGGCCACAGCCACCACCTCGGGGTACGAGCCCGGATAGTCCACGGCCGCCCCATCGTTGCCGGCGGCGGCAACGAGCAGGATCCCGGCGGCATAGGCGTCACGCACGGCGCTGGCCAGCGTGCTCGATGGGTAGTCCGAACCGAAGCTCATGTTGATGACCCGGATATCGTTGCCGGGGGTGAGGTTGCCGGCTGCGTCGCGATCGGTGTGTGTGCCGATAGCCCAGTAGATGGCGTCCACGATGTCACTGGTCCAGCCCGAGCCGTTCTGGTCGAGCACCTTGACTGCGTAGAGGTCGGCCTGTGGAGCCACGCCCACCACGCCCACACCATTGTTCGCGGCCGCAATGATGCCGGCTACGTGGGTACCGTGGCCGTTGTCGTCGTTGTAGGAGCGGTTTTTCCGGTACTTGCCCGTGGCGGCGATGGCCATGTAGCCACCTTCGATGTTGCCGGCGAGGTCAGGATGATCGAGGTCGATGCCCGTATCGATGACGGCCACGTTCACGCCGTCCCCGGTTCCGTTCGCCGGAGCGGTGAAGGACGCCGCCCACACTGTCGGGGCGCCCACGCGCGTGATGCCCCAGGGCGTCGTTTGCGCGGGAGCCGCCGTGGTCGTGGTGGTGGGTTTGCCGGTCGCATGGACAACACTATCGAGTTCCACCCGTTCCACCCCGGCGCGGGCGGCCAGCGCCGTGGCCGTGGCCCGCGAGGGCAGTGTCACCACCGCCACGCGCGGCTCGTGTATGACCTTGAGGACCCCCGCGCCGGCTGCGGACAGCTCGCGATTCATGCGCGCACTGCCGAAGGTCGACTCGTCGAACACCACTATCGCCCGCACCTGGTCCGGTGCCGACGCAGCTCCTGCCGGCCCGACCGGCCCTGGGACCGCCGCCCACGCCGCGACCACCAGGGAGGCCACCAGGGCCAGCACTGCGGCAACCAGGAGGGCGGCAGAAGCCGGTGTAGCCCGCCATCGCTCGGAACGCTGCGCCCACGTGGGCCGTCCCCACATGAAGCGCTGTGATCGACCTGCGGTTGCGGTTCTCCCGCGGTCCCTGGAAACAACCATCTCGCCCACCCCCATCCGGCGGATCACGCTGGTCGAGAACCACGCTCCAGCGGGGGCGCGGTTCTCAAGTAACGCCGGGCCCCCGACAGCGCGGAGCGCAACAAGCCTAGTGTCCTGAATTGAAAGTACAGGTTAAAAACTCTCCATGGCGAACCTTACTTCCAAATGCGAGGATGGAGGAGCCATGGGACGACGGGGTAGACC
>JAMDDA010000109.1 GCA_023488925.1 Actinomycetota bacterium | reverse complement strand
CATGTCGCGCTCGGCGAAGGGGTTGCCGGTACGTGAGTTCTCGACCGTCTCGCGGCTCACGATGTCGAAGGCGAGGTCGAACTTCTCCGCAAGCTCGTCTTGCCACTGCTCGACCAGACTACCCGGCGCCACGACCAGGCACCGCTTGAGGTCGCCGCGGATGATCAGCTCGCGGATGAACAGGCCGGCCATGATGGTCTTCCCGGCGCCGGGGTCGTCGGCGAGCAGGAAGCGCAGCGGCTGCCGGGGGAGCATCTCGCCGTAGACCGCCTCGATCTGGTGGGGGAGCGGCTCGATGCGCGACGTGTGCACGGCCACCATCGGGTCGAACAGGTAGGCGAGCCGGATGCGCTGCGCTTCCAACCCCAGACGGAAGAGTGCGCCGTCGGCATCGAAGGAGTAGGCCCGGGGCCTCTGGTCGAGCGAGAGACGCGGCTCGTCGTCCCGGTAGAGGAGCTGCTGGCGGAGGGCGCCGTCCCCCGTACGGTAGGTGAGTGTAAGAGCGTTCCCCCCGTGCCACTGCGCCTGCACCACGGTCACCGGGGCAGAGGGTACCAGGCCGTTGACGACGGCGCCGGGGGTCAGGTCTTCGAGACGAGCGGGCATCAGCGGCTCCCCGGGGGCGGCGCCGCACAGCCGTTCCCGCCGGCGCGGCCCTTCCCGCCAGCGCGGCCCTTCCCGCCGACGGAGGGCCGCGAGGCAGTCACGACACGGCGGCCGGGCACCGGGGTGAACCGACTGGGACGCGGCACCGATTGTGTCTGGTCACTTCCCAGCGTGTGCCTCTCCAGCGTGTGCCCCCCTGCGAACAGCGTCTTCCTCTCCGCGCACTATCGTACAACGAAGGTCTGACGGCAAGCGTCCATCAGCCGCAAGAACAAGGACGGCAGCGTCACCCGCTACCGGCAGCCCGCCGAGAACGAGTGGGACTTGGTGGCCCGGTGGCCGTGGCTGCTCTGGCTGACCGCCTCCTCCCCCGTGCCGAGGCCATCTCTCCTCTCCGGTCTATCTTTTCGGGTACTGGCCTTGTAGGGTTTTGCCTGTAAATCCCGATAAAGGCAGCGGACATGCCCCGGATATGAGGAGCGGCAGGAGGGGTTCATTGCGCAAGCTCTTGATCCGCGGTCTTCGGAAGGTGCAGGGCGGATTTCAACAGCCTGCGCGGGCGTCGATCGATGTGGACGTTGAGGCGCTCCCCAGCGAAGCCGGGCGCACGGCGTCGATCGCCCGATGGGTACGTGTCACTGTGGAGGACATTGCCTGACGCCCGCCCGGTTCACCTCGTTGCGAATCTTGCACTCGTAGTCTATTCGCGATAGATTTAGAGACATGGGTCAGCAACATGTATTGCCAATGAGGCGCCCCAAATCTATCCTCGATAGATTCTGATCACCGTGGCTGCAAGAACCACAAGGACCGAACCGCAGACGCGCGAGTACCTGGAGCGAACCGCCGTATTCACGACAGCTGAGTTCCGCGGGGCACTGGCCCCCGGCGCCAACGCCTCCACCGTGAACAACCGCCTGCTCCAAGCGTACCGTCGGGGTCATGTCGAGCGGGTCACCCGCGGCGTCTACGTGTCGCGAATCGGGGTGTTTCGGGAGAGTGTCCCTGATCCGTTGGTCGTGGCGTCGAAATTGGTTCCGGATAGCGTGATCGCCTATCATTCGGCGCTGGAGGCCCACGGAGTCGCGCACTCGCCCTTCACGCGGGTGACATTCCTCACCGCAGGCACACCCGTCCGGCTCAGCTACCGAGGATACAAGTTTGTCGGACTCTCGCCGAAACCACGGCAGCTCAAGGACGAGACCTGGCGGGCCTCGCTTGAGCAAACCCGTCGCGGCCGGAACCTAATCTGGGTCACGTCGAGGGAGCGCACGCTTGTCGACTGCCTTGACCGACTCCAATGGTCGGGCGGCCCGGAGGAGCTGTTCCGGAGTCTCGGTGGCTTTCCCGCTCTGAACGTAGACAAGGTGGTCGGCTATCTGGACGTACTTCAGTCGCCGGCAATCTCAGCACGCGTGGCGTGGGTCTTGTTTGCGCGCCCCGATCTTTGGCACCTGACAGACGCCGACCGTGAACGATTCCGCCGTCGATTGGGCAAGGGGCCGTACTTCTTTGGCCGGCGTACGCCGTCGATGCGCTACCTCCCCGAGTGGTCGCTCTACGTGCCCGCCGACCTCGATCCCGCGAAATCATGAGCGCGTGACCCGACCGATCCTCAGCCCACCGACCGGCTTCGCTTCACCGACCATCGACAAGGTCGAGCGCCTCCTGGAACTCTTGGGCGAAATCGAGCAGCATCGCTACCTGGGGCCTCGCCTCGTGTTGCATGGCGGGACTGCCCTCAATGTGTTCCACTTGGAGCTGCCGCGGCTTTCCGCGGATATATCTCTCGTGCGCAGGATGGGCTATCGGCTGAACGATCCCGGAGATGAGCATGCTGGGGTCACCTACAGACTGTCATATGAGACGGTCTACGGTCAGGATTCCATCAAGGTCGACCTCAACTTCCTCAATCGATCGCCTGTGCTCGGCTACGAGATCCGCGGCTGCCCCTATTGCAGGCCCCAGCTGTCGTTCAAGGTCGTCCCCTATCTCGAACTCATAGCCGGGAAACTCAAAGCCCTCCTCGAGCGCCGTCACCTCGCTGTGCAGGATCTCTACGACCTGCACCGGGCGGCGACTCGGGGTGTGGAAGATCGAGACCAGCCGGATCTTCTCTTTGCCCGGTGGCCGGACGCTTGAGAAAGCACGAAACAGCCCGGCCGCCGAGTGGAAAGTTCTCAATCTGGGGCGCCGGTCTCGCCGACGCCGCGCGTCAATGCTACTTCCTCCATCTGAGCGAGTAGTCCCCGCTTCAGCTCCCTGCTGGGAGCCGTCGGGAAAAAGCCCTTCAAGGGATAGACTCGCCGGCCCCTGCCTTGTAGTCTTTCAAGAGCGGAAGAGGAGGCCAAAGAGGATGGCACGGGACTTTCTCCCCTACGAGCCAGATCAGCAGTATCTCCTCCCCCGGACATGCGGGAATGGGTTCCGGAGAGCCACCTGGTCTCCGATTTCGCCCTTTCTGCTTTCTTTTCCTTCGATAGCACGGCCAGCCTTGAG
>JAMDDA010000066.1 GCA_023488925.1 Actinomycetota bacterium | reverse complement strand
GAGGGCGGCCGGCTGATCTGGGGCAGCTTGACCCGAGGTAGCTGCAGCCCCAGGATGCGGAACGCGAGCAGTGAGCCCAGACCGAGGACGAACAGGAACACCAGGAAGGACAGGATCCAGATCGGCCGGGCGCTCGAGGAGACGGATCCCGGCTCGGCGACTGGCCGGCCGAGGTCTCGGGCCAGGTTGCGGAGGCTCTCAGCGTCGCGGGGATCGGAGTTCTTCTGCGCGCCATAGCTCTTGGCCAGGCTCGCGACGCCGTCCGGAGAGCTCGGCAGGCCGGCCTCCTGAAGCCGCTCGACGGCCAGATCGGCGTTGCGCTCGCGCTCGTAGATCCGGGCGACGAGGATGGCGTAATCGGCCTGAGAGACTCGGGGCTCGCCGACAGCCAGGCGGGCGAGACCCAGGCCGATGCCGAGGCCGAGCACGAACAGCCCGACCAGCACCACCACCTCTCGCCTCACCGCAAAACGCCCGATCTGGAAGGTACTCATACCCACCCCTCGCTTCCTGGTCACTATGGCGCGTGAGTCGCACCGGAACCTCTGGCCCGAAAGCCGCTCGAGACAGCACAGCGACCGATGAAGTGCTATCCTCCAGTGGCGATCAGTTTGTAGTAGACGTAGCCGGTGTAGCTACCCCACTTCACCTGATACCAGCGCAGCTCTTTCGGGTCGATGTTCGGGTCATCGGCCTTGCCGTTGACCGTTTGGAGTATCTGGACCTTGGCCCCGAAGGGTATGAGAGCAACCTTCCCGGAAAGGGTCGAGGGCTCGCGGCGCAGCACGGCAGGCTGCTTATCTGCCGACTTGATGGTGCCTTGAGGACCCTGAGGACTCTCAGGGCTTCGCGCCGCCGTCGGGGCCGCGGTCGCAGCGGCCGGCGCCGGGGCTGGCGCCGAGGGCGTGGCGACCGGCGAGGATTGCGGCACCGGGGTATCCGACGCTGGCGCGACGGCCGGCGCCGTGGCGACGCCCGTGGCCTGGGCAGTGGCCGTCGGCACGCTTCGGGCTGCGGCCGGCGCGTCGACGACGACGTTGAGCGCCTCGCCGAGGATTCTCAGCCCCTCCGCCTCGCGCTGCATCTGGCGGTCTCGGGAGGCGGCGAAGCGGTCGGCGAGCTTGAGGACGGTCACTGACGGATTGGCGAAGCCGAGCGAGGACAGCCGCTGCCGCAGCTCGCCGGCCACGGCGGGGGTCGGGTCCTGGCCGTAGAGGGTGCTCGCGAGGATCAAGTAGCTGTCGTCGCGGTCGAGGCCCTTCCGGAAGACCTGGTCCTTGAGCCCAAGCCCCAGGCCGACGATCAGTCCGAGGGTCACCATCATCAGCAGGAGGCCGGGATTCCAGCCGTGATCCAGCGAGACGACCGCGGTCTGTGCATGTGCCCGCCGTCGCTCCATAGCGTTAACCTTCACCTCCTGCCGGTAAACGTCTCTGCGCCTACACGGTCGCCGGATGCCTCCGATTGTAGTACAGGCGAAGGCGCGCGGATAGCCGGAGCGAGTTAAAGTTCCGTTTGTATTTCCGGGAAGGATTTCGGGGAAGGATTGTCTGCTTGCAAACTGACCTGTATGCGATATACTAGTCAGCAGTGTGCTGGCCCTTTGGCCGCGGCCACTCCGGCGGAGAGACGCGCTGGAGACCAAGAGACGGAGGTTAGCTCATGGCCTACATCATCTGCGAGCCCTGCATTGGTGTGAAGGACGCCTCCTGCGTGGACGTCTGCCCGGTCGACTGCATCCACTCCACCGACGCCGACGAGCAGTACTACATCAACCCCGACGAGTGCATCGACTGCGGCGCCTGCGAGTCGGCCTGCCCGGTCAGCGCTATCTTCCCGGAGGACGCCGTCCCGGATCAGTGGAAGTCCTTCATCCAGAAGAACGCGGACTACTACAAGAAGTAGGCGCGGGCGACCGGGGGCTCAGGGGGCGGGAGCCAGCCAGGTCGAGCGCCTCCCGCCCCCTTAGCCCCCCTTCGGTGCCCAGCCCGTCCCCAACCGACGTTCTTCCACCCCCCGCTCCCAGCGTCCCACCACTCGCCGCTACCCCCGGCCAGCCACTTCTGATAGAATGATATATACGTGAATAATGCCCAATGGCCCAATGGCCCAATGGCCCAATGGCCCAATGGCCCAATGGCCAATGAGCGTTTGCGACGAGCATTGCCGACGAGCATTGACAGCGACGTCATCGGCCACCCGTTCATCGTACCCAGGGAGCCCTCGGCCCGACTACCGTGCCGCGGCGCCCCGAGCGAGGTCTTGCCACATGAGTGACCGCGGTCCGCACGTGTCTTCGCCAGGCGTGCCCTATCCCGGCATACCGACCACCGCCGACGGCTCGGCCACCGTGGTCTGGGTGGAGAGCCACATCAGCCAGGGAGCCTGCGCGTACCCCATCACCTCGTCGACCAGCATGGGCCAGGGCTACCAGCTCGAGGTCGCCAACGGCCGGCGCAACCTCTGGGACGACCCCCTGACCTTCCTCGAGGCCGAGTCGGAGCACAGCTCGGCCACTGCCTGCGAGGGCTTCGCGCTCGCCGGCGGGCGCGTCACCAACTTCACCTCCGGCCAGGGCCTCATCCTGATGAAAGAGGTCCTCTACACCATCTCCGGCAAGCGCCTGCCGGTCGTCTTCCACATCGGCGCCCGGGCACTCACCAGCCAGTCGCTCAACGTCCACGCCGGCCACGACGACGTGATGGGCGTGGCCGACTGCGGCTGGGGCATCGTCTTCGGCCGCAACGCCCAGGAGGCCGGCGACCTGGCCCTCATCGCCCGCCGGGCCGCCGAGGACGCCGAGACGCCCTTCCTGAACGTCCAGGACGGCTTCCTGACGACCCACACCATCGAGAACGTGCTCCTGCCCGAGCCAGACCTGATGGCCCGCTTCGTCGGCAATCCCAAAGACAAGCTCCGCAGCTACTTCGACCCGGCCATGCCCATCCAGAGCGGCGTCGTCCAGAACCAGGACAGCTACATGAAGGGCAAGATCGCCCAGCGCTACTTCTACGACCGGGTCAAGCCGGCGCTGGCGGCGGCGATGTCGGAGTTCGCCGACCTCACCGGTCGGCGCTACGGGCTGGTCGACGGCTACCGGCTCGA
>JAMDDA010000158.1 GCA_023488925.1 Actinomycetota bacterium | reverse complement strand
GGAGAATGCGCCGGCCGGTGGCCCCGTCGAGAAAGTGCACCGCCCGGTCGTAGGCCCCGAACATCACCTCCACGCGCCCCGCCCGCTCGACCACCACGGGCTGGCCGGTCCAGCCCGTGCCTGCCCAGACCCGAGACTCACCGCCCTCGGAAGATCGCGAGCTCATGGGCCCCTCCACGGGGAAGCGCCAGAGCACCTCGGGCGCCTTCGGCACAGGGCCCTCTCCGTAGTAGGCTCGGTGGGCGTTGCCGCGGAACATGCTGAGACCGGGGTACGAGGTGTTGATGGGCGCGTATGCGGCCGGCCGGCCTGCCCCGCCCCCCGTGTCCGCCTCCCTCCCCGCGGCGCCCCTCGGCGCAGTGTCTCGCGGCGCCGGCCCGGTGGCGGGGGGCGCCGCGGTCGACACCGTCCCCGCCTGAGAGCCACCGCGGTCCCCGGCGGGGCCCCGGTGTTCCCGAAGCCGGCCCGCCCCCAGAATGCCGAGCAAGACGACAATCACCAGGCCCGGGACCGCCCACCGCAGTGCTCGGCGGCGCCGCTGTCGCTGCAGGCTCTCGCTCGCGTAGATCGTGTAGCGGGGAGCCGGCTTTCCGGGGCTCCCGGAGGAGGGAGCCGAGGAGCTCATGCCCCGCGCGCGCCCCCTTCTTCCACGGACGTGTCGCCCGCCCGCCGCAGCAGGCCTTTGCCCCGGGTGGCGATGAGATCCAGGTAGGCCACGAGGTCCTTGGCGAAATTCCACTGGGTACGGTTGATGGGGGTTTCGCCGATACGGCTGGCCAGCGCCTCCCGCAGGGCAACCCAGTTGGTCCAGCCTATGCGGGCGGCCAAGTCCTCCGCCGGAACGTCTGCGGGCGGATCGGTCATCTTGCCGACCAACAGCTCGGGATCGTCCCAGTACTTCTTGACCACCGCCGGCACCTCGGCGTCGGGCGTGAGCACCAGCAGGCGGGCCCGGTCACCCAGAGCGGCATAGCCGGCATCGAAAGTACGGATCACCTGGTCGCGCTCCACGTCGTGGGCGGTCTGCAGGCTCAACTCATGCCAATACCGGGCGATCACCAGGAAGGCGTGGTGCTCGGTCTCGAGTACGCAGGAGACCTCGGTGTCGTTCTCGGGAACCTCCCGCCCCGCAGGCTTGGGGAAGCGCTGCCAGAACTCCAACGTGTAGCCCGCCGCGATGGCCGCCTCGTAATCCTCGCCTCGGAAAGCCTTGCCCAGCAGCTCCACCAGCCAGGAGGTGGTCTCGAAATTGCGCAGGGGACCGAAAACGTTCGAGACGAACTCGTCCTCTCGACTCTCCCGGAGCATGCCCCCGTAGTACCGATCCCGACCGAAGAGCTCCACGTACATGGCCATTGGCGTTCCACCTTCCCCTCACGCGACCAATCGGCGGCTCCACACCCGCCGCCCTGCGCCGATGCTATCTTTCCGCACAAGCGCTGTCAAAGGAGGATTCCGTGTCTGAAAGCACCCCCGCCCAAGCCCTGGAGACCGCCTTGGCCGGCTTCCTGGCCACGGGAGCGGCCCACAGGAACTGCGCACAGGCCGTGATGCTCTACACCCTCGCCGCCCTGGGGGAGGATCCGGGCGTCGTCGCCCTGGCCCGCTACCTGGGGGGCGGCATCGGTAGGTCCGGCTCCACCTGCGGCGCGCTCACCGGAGCGGCTTTGGGCTTGGGACTGCGCGACCTGCACGACCCGCAGACCTGGGCCGACCGCTCTCCCGAGGGCTGTGCGCAGCTCCAGGCGCTCTTGCGCGACTTCCGGGACGAATTCGGCGCAACCGAATGCCGGGCGCTCACGGACTGCGATCTCAGCACGGAGGCCGGCCGGATGCGGTTCACCAACCAGCGGCTACGCGAGACCCGGTGTGTCCGCTACATCGAGTGGGTGTGCGGACGCCTTGGAGAGCTGCTGTAGCGGGCCGCCGATTCAGCGCGGCACCCGTCCGAGAGCGTGGCGCGCACGATTCCCCCACAAGGGCGTATAGCCGGTCCCAGGGGGTAGGACCGGCTATACTGCGGGGAAAACTGCTCAGCACCGTTGCGGTACGGGACGGGGGGGATCCCGGTCACCGCGGGGGGTCAGTGCTCAGCTGCAGGCAGTGTATCCCGGCGACCACGATAAATCCAATATATTGTTTCTATCCTTGCTATAATTTTGTTGGATAGATGGTGGGAGCTGAAAGCGCCCGGCCCGCGGCCGTCGAAGCAAGGAGGAGACCCGTGGAGCTGACCCAGCTCAGGTATTTCATCGCCGTGGCCGATACCCGTAACTTCACCGAGGCAGCCGCCCGCCTGCACGTATCCCAACCGGCCCTGAGCTACCAGATCAAGCGCCTGGAGAACGAGCTCGGCGCGCGGCTCTTCGACAGAACGAGCCGTAAGGTGAACCTGACTCTCGACGGGCGCACTTTCCTCCCCTTGGCGCAGGCGGTGCTGGCCAAGGCCGACGAGGCCGTACGGGCCATGGAAGAGCGCCTGGGCGTGGAGACCGGGCAGGTCAACCTGGGCTGCATCCCCAGCGCCGGCGCCTACATCGTCCCGACGATTCTGGCCACCTTCCGGCGTAGCTTTCCCGGTATCACCGTCCGCCTCTACGAGGCCGGGGCCAACCTGCTCGAGCGGGGCGTTCTCGACGGCGCGATCGACTTCGCGATCGTCTCCACCCCGGGTTCGCCCGAAAACCTGGAGGTGACCCCCCTGCTGGCCGAGGAGCTCCTGCTGGTGGTGCCCCACCACCACCCTTTGGCGGAACGGAGCGCAGTCAGTCTCCGCGACCTCCAGCACGAGCCCTTGATCATCCTGGGCGGGGCCTTCACCCTGGGAGCCATTCTCACCGAGGCCTGTCGGCGTGCCGGTTTCGAGCCGCAGGTGGCTTACGAGACCGGCAGTCTGGAATCGGTCAAGAGTTTCGTGCGGCATGACCTTGGCGTCGCCGTGCTCCCGCGCTTGGCCATGCAGGGTCCGCCGGATGGTGTTCTCGTGACGGTGCCTTTTCGGGAGCCCTTGACCCGGGAGCTCACCATGATCAAGGCCAAGGACCGCTACACCACCGTAGCCGCCCGGGCCCTGATGGTGCATGTGCGCGCCACGGTCCTCTCTACCTTCGCCGACGTAGGCAGGCCGCTCTCGATAAGTT
>JAMDDA010000009.1 GCA_023488925.1 Actinomycetota bacterium | reverse complement strand
GGAGGTCGTCACGATGTGCACGCCCATCTCCGCCGCAATGATGTTGGCCAGCGTCGTTTTGCCGAGTCCCGGCGGACCGGCGAGCAGGATGTGATCCAAGGGCTCGCCTCGGCTCTTCGCGGCTTGAATGAAAATGGAGAGCTGCTCGCGCAGCAGGGCCTGCCCGGTGAAGGTCTCCAGCGACCGGGGGCGGAGAGAACCTTCGATCTCTCGATCGTCGGTGAGCTCTTCCGGATCGGCCAGCCGATCGGCGCTGCCTGCCTGGCGTTCCTCGTCCATCACTGCCGGTAAACCGTCCTGTCTCCCCTCGGTTCTCAGCGTCCGCGCAAGGCCCGGCGCACGAGCTCCTGCACCGGGGCCTCGGGGTCGGCGTCGCGGAGCAGGCGATCCGCCTCCGCGGCCGTGAGCCCGAGTTCCACGAGCGCGTCGCGGGCCAAGGAGAGGTTACCATCCCCCCCGGTCGGCTTCGCCCCGGCGAGAACAGCCGACTCCGCCCCCTGGAGGTCCCCCACCCGCTCGCGGAGCTCCAGGATCAATCTCTCCGCGGTCTTCTTCCCGATGCCGGGAACCGCTTGGAAGAGAGCCACGTCGCCCAGCGCTATGGCCCGCCTCAGTTCGGCCGGACGGCGCGCGGACAGCACCGCCATCGCCAACCGGGGGCCGATCTTGCTGACGGTGATGAGCATCAGGAAGAGGGCCCGTTCCTCCTCGGTGGCAAACCCGAACAACTGCAGCGCGTCTTCCCGCACGTGGAGGTGGGTGAACAGCGAGACCTCGCCACCTACGTCGGGAGCCTGGCGAAGCGTCTGCATGGATACTTCCAGGCGGAAACCGACTCCGCCCACGTCGACCACGAGACCGTCGGCCCCCTTTGCTGCCACCATGCCCCTGAGTCGGTCGATCATCGCGGTCTCGCTCCCCGCCGCGCGTCCCCGCGCGCCCGCAGGAGCGCAGCCTCGGTCCGCTCCCGCATGCTCTGGGTGTGCGCATGGCACACGGCGACCGCCAGCGCGTCGGCGGCGTGATCGGGGCGCGGGATCTCTTTCAGAGCCAGGAGTACCCGCACCATCTCCTGCACTTGGTGCTTCTCCGCCTTGCCGTAGCCCACGACGGCCTGCTTCACCTGCTGAGGGGTGTATTCGAAGAGTGTGCACCCCGAACGGGAGCAGGCGAGCAGCGTGACACCACGGGATTGCCCCACGGCCAACGCCGTCCTCACGTTCACGTTGAAGAAGAGCGACTCCACGGCTGCAGCCTCGGGGCGGTAGCGCACGAGCACCTCGGAAAGAGCGTCGTAGATGCGGGCCAGCCGATGGTGAAGAGGCTCGCCCGCCGCGGTCTGGATGACTCCGTAATCCACCATCGCCAGCCGGGTGCCGCCCTGCTCGATGACACCGTAGCCGGTAGCCGCCGTGCCCGGGTCGATGCCGAGGATGATACGCCCCCGGCCCGTCATCCGCCGACTCCCTGCCGTTCGTCGCTCAAGAGGCGCCGGCTACCCGGCGAGAGCCTGCATGATCTCGTCGGGAATGTCGAAGTTCGCGTAGACCTCTTGGACGTCGTCGTTGTCCTCCAGGGCGTCCAGCAACCGCAGGGTTTTCTTGGCGTCGGCCTCGCTCAGTGCCACGGTCGTCTTGGGAATCATGGTGAGCTCAGCCGACGTATACTCGATGCCCGCGGCGGTCAACGCGCGCCTGACCTCCATGAATTGCGCCGGGTCGGTGCGGATCTCGTAGCTGTCACCTTCGGCCAGCACGTCCTCGGCGCCCGCCTCGATCGCGGCCATCATCACCTCGTCTTCCTCGTACGCACCGGCGTCGACGAAAATCACGCCTTTGCGTTCGAAGATCCAGCTGACGGAGCCGTCGGTACCGAGCTTGCCTCCGGCCCGGTCGAAGATGTGGCGCACGTCGGCCGCCGAGCGGTTCTTGTTGTCGGTCAGGACCGTCACGTAGACGGCCACGCCGTTTGGGCCATACCCCTCGTAGGTGAGATGATAGTAGGCATCGGCCTCCGCTCCCTCGCCCGTGCCCTTCTTGATCGCCCGCTCGATGTTCTCGTTGGGCATGTTGGCGTCTTTGGCCTTCTGGACGGCCTGGGCCAGCGCCGCATTGTGCTCGGGATCCCCGCCCCCCTCGCGGGCGGCCACGGTGATGGCTCGGGAGAGCTTGGCGAACTCCTTACCGCGTTTCGCATCGACCAGAGCTTTCTTATGCTTGATACCCGCCCACTTGGAATGCCCTGACATGCCTCACGCTCCTCCGCGTACTTCTTCCCTCCTCGGCGCCGATCCCGGGCGCGCCACCCGCGTGCCTCGTACATGCCGATGGTCGGCGATCGCCCTCGGCGGGGCGCACGGACTCGTGCGGGGTGAGAGTTTATCCGACCCCCCAGGCGCCTTCAACGAAGAAGCGGCGCCGCCGGAGGGCGACGCCGGCCCAGGCCTCACTCGAGCCACCCCCGGCGACGCCGGCCCAGGCCTCACTTGAGCCACCCCCCACGGTACCGGCCCAGGCCTCACTTGAGCCACCCCGATTCGTCCACCTGCCGGCGCACCGCCTTGATGCGCGCGTCATACTTATCGGGGTCCCGGGCGTAGACCGCCGAAGCGAGGGCGCTCACCAGACTCAAGGGGCCCACCAGGGAGTGGGCGAAGAAGGTGGAGTCGATGTCTGCGTACAAGGTTATCGTGCCTTTTCCGGCCAGCTCCGAGAGGGAGTTGTCGGTGATCACGATCGTGGTGGCCCCCCCTTCCGCCGCCCGCAGAGCGAAAGAGACCGTCAGCGGATGAGCCCGGCGGAAACCTATGGCCAGGAGGACGTCGTCTTGCCCGAGTCGAGTGAGACGAGCCACGTTGGCCTCGGAGCCGTCGGTGGCCCCGAAGGTGGGCGTGCCCAGTAGCTCGAAGAGGTACGTGGCATGGTGGACGAGCGCCGCGGCCTCGTGCATGCCCACCACCACCAGTGTCTCGGCCGCGGCCAGCGCCTCGACGGCCTGGTTGAAGCGGGTCAGCGTGTTCTTCGCCAGAGTCTCTTCCAGGCTCAGGCCGTCGGTCCGCAAGGCCCGGGTGAGCACGTCCTCGGCCACCACGAAGAGGAGCTGATCTTCGTGCACCACGGGCCGCGCCGTGGCCCGGCCCAGGC
>JAMDDA010000206.1 GCA_023488925.1 Actinomycetota bacterium | reverse complement strand
TGGTATTCAGCGTGTTGAACAGGAAGTGGGGGCTGATCTGGGCCTGCAGAGCCTGGAGCTCCGCCTCGGCCTTGAGCTTCTTCTGAATGTCGATCTCCGCCAGCTCGAGTTCGATGGAGAGCATGCGGGCGAGGCCGTCGGCGACTTGACCTCCTGGGGGGGAGAAGGGTTCGTCATCCACGTTGTAAAACTTCAGGCAGCCGGCGATGTGGTGCGACGACCGGAGCGGAGCCACGATGGCCGCGCACAGCGGACAGCCGGCGACGGGGCAGCCCACCGCCTCCCGCCCCCGCACGGCGCGCACCACCCCGGTATTCAGCGTCTCCAGCGTGAGGTGGGTGAGGATGGGGCCGCCCACCTCATGATGATCGGCCCCTTCGCCCACGAAGGCCAAGACTCTCTCCGCATCGCAGATCGAGACCGCGGATACGCCGGCCACCCCGTAGATAGCCTCCACCGTGGCGGCCGCGCTCTCCGCATTCAGGCCCTCACGCAGGTGGGGCAGGGTGAGGTTGACGATCTTGAAGACCGCGTCGGACCCGATGTTCAAAGACGAAGCTCCAGATTCATCCGGCTGGACGGCCGGAACCCTTCCTTCTGGAAAAACTTGGCAAGTTGCCAATCGCCCCACTCCACGAGCACGTACGCGGTGCGCACGTTCAGGGCCCGCAGGTTACTGCGGAACTGCTCGAAGAGCGCGGTGGCGATGCCCCGATCTTGGTGATCGGGGTGCACCCCGATGGTATCGACGACGGCCATGGTCTCGGGCACCCCGTACTCGCCGGTGTACATGTCGCCCATCACGAACCCCACGACTTTCCCGTCGAGCTCGGCGGTCAGGCAGGTGTTCACAGCATCGGGATCCTCCAGCGAACGGAACTTGCGTTGATAATAGCCGCTCCTGTCCTGCCCGGTGATCAGACCGTCCAGAGCCACCACCCCTTCGAAATCGCCCCGCCTCATCGGGCGGATGAGGGCTTCCTGCTGCACCACGGCGACCTCCCCCAGAGACCGGGCCCGCAGGCCCGCATGTTTCAACTTTACACCTCACGGCGCCGTGTCGTCGCCGTACAAGTCGTCTTCCTCGGACCCCGCCCCGGGTTCCCCCCGGGTGAAAATGACACCCACCGGGCCGTCGGCCATAGGCCGGGCGAAACAGCTCGTGCAGCGACCGTCCCCGGCCACGTCGACCAGCCACTCCACCCTCACCTCGTAGCCCAGCGAGCGGTAGTACGCCTCGGCTTCCGCCAGCCGCGAGCCCGAAGCGGTGAACCGCTCCTCCCAACCCTCGGCCGCCAACTCCCGTTGCAGTGGCTCGTTCACCATACCGACTCCGTTCCCGTCCTTCCGCTCCCCGGCACCCCTGGTGCACTCCCGCCGGGTCCCTGCCGTTCGCGCTCCAGGCCACCCGCACCGCCGGAGAGGCACCCGCACCGCCCCGGCGGCGCCTGCGCCACACAGCGCGCTAGAAAAGGTCGTCGTCCTCGTCGAAGAGATCGCCCAACACGTCGTTCCCCCGGGGCAGGCTCCCGTGTTCCTGCAGGTGGTGAGCCAGGAGCTCGCTCTCCCGCTGCGTGTACATCGGTTCGGCTTCGAAGACGAAGGTCTGGGCTTCGTCCGCGAGCGACCCCCGCAGTGCCTCCTCCAAGCCTGCGCGCAGGTTCATCACCCCCGAGATCTGCAGCACGGCCCCGGTGCCGGCGAAGAGGCGGAAGACCCCCGCGCAGGTGGGGACCGCCTGCACTTCGGCGGCGGTGAAGGGGAGCCGATCCTCCGGCGGCAACACGGGCGACCGCAGGGTGGTGCGCTCTTTGCGTTTGGCCAACCAGGTGGCTCCTTTGGGGCCCGGCGCGGTCAAGGCACCCGTGGGGCAAACCAACACGCAGGCGCCGCAGAACGTGCAGCCCGAGGCCCGCAGGTCTACAGCCTTGGGCACGGCCACGTGGC
Source organism: Actinomycetota bacterium (assembly GCA_023488925.1). Classification (GTDB taxonomy): domain Bacteria; phylum Actinomycetota; class Thermoleophilia; order RBG-16-64-13; family RBG-16-64-13; genus JAMDDA01. The sequence continues at coordinate 1,209 of JAMDDA010000206.1, read as the reverse complement.
GGCCCAGGTAGGAGCGGGGCGCCCACCCCCCGGGCCCGTCGCCGGCCGCGGCCACCAAGGTCTTCGTTTCCACCAGCCGCAAGGCCGAGCCCGCCTCTTCGAGTGTATCGCAGGCCGCCACGCAGCGGCCGCAGCCGATGCACAGATCGAGGTCGCGGCGGATGTTGTGATCCCGGGTGGCGCCCAACTCCCGGTACTGGTAGCCGGGCGCCTCCGCCAGCGCTCCCACGTACGCCGCCACCTTGGCGATCTCACAACGGCCGAACTCGCTGCAGCACCGGGTCTCCGGCGGATTGCCGTACATGCAGTCGTCGCGGCTGCAGCCGTCCCGCTGCGGGCACACCAGGCACACATGGGGATGGTCCCCCAGGACGGCCTTCATCGAGCCCGTGCGGAAGCCCCGGGCTTCCTCGTCCTGAGTATCGACCCTCATGCCCGGGGCCACCTCGACTGCGCAGGCCCGCCGGACCTCGGCGCCGTCGATGCGCACGAAGCACAGACCGCAGTCGCCCACGGGTTCCAGACCCGGGTATGCGCACAGGCGGGGGACGTAGACCCCGGCAAGATCGCAGGCGTCCAGCACGCTCGCCCCCGCGGGCACCTGCAGGTCGCGCCCGTCGACCACCACGGTCACCGTCACCGCGCCGACCCCGCTCTGCTCGGGCGTCATCGTCACTCCTTCCTCGCCTCTCGGCGCTGTGCCCTCACCAGCCACGTCGCCCCTTCACCAACTGTGGGTCAACGCCCCCGGACGGCAGGCCTCGGTGCAGGGCAACGTCTCGTACCCCGCCGCCGGCTTGCAGCCCGCGCACTTCTCTTTCAGCTGCTTCCGAGCCGAAACCACGATGGTGGCCACTTCGTCGTCGTAGTCGTCGGCTTCGATCAGGAACAGGGACTGCGGGCAGGCCTCCACACACCAGTGACCCTCGCAGTCGAGGCAGCGATCGGTGTCGATGGTAATGTAGTACTCTCCCGAGCCGTCCTGGTAGCCGTAATTCGCGATCACCGCTATCCCCTTTCGGCGGGCCTGGAGGTGGGTTCTCAGTCCGCCGCCTGCACGGCGGCCTTCTGCTCTTTCTTCAGCAGGGCGTGGGCGAAGAGCGCCGCCCCCAGCGCGCCGGCGATCTGCGGGTCGTAGACCGAGTCCGCAGGCAGCCGCACCGCCTCCACGCCGATGATGCGCTCGATGCGCCGCACCACCCCCTCGTA
>JAMDDA010000047.1 GCA_023488925.1 Actinomycetota bacterium | reverse complement strand
GCATCCGGAACGTGGCGGTGACCGAAGAGTTACAGCAGCGGTTCAACCTTTCGCGGTCTTCGGGCGTTCTCGTGGCGGCCACCGATCCGGGGACGCCGGCCGCCCGAGCGGGTTTGAAGCAGGGCGATATCATTTTCAAGATCAACGATACCGACATCTCCTCGGACGTCGATCTCTTCAAGTTCTTGCGCCGCAAGAAACCCGGCGACACCGTGTCGGTGACTTTCGACCGGAACGGCAAGACACAGACCGTGCAGGTGACCTTGGGCGAGCGGCCTCAATAGCGCGGGGCGGAGTACCCGGGTGGTTCCGAACCTGGGGCGGCGGCCGTACGGCCGCCGCCACGGCTCCTCTCGGCCGCCGCCGGTCCCTTCGGCCGCCGCCGGTCCCTTCGGCGGCCACAGGTCCCTTCGGCCGCCACGCGCGCCGCCTGTCGCCCCTCAGCCGATGATGCGGAACCCCTCCTCGCCCCGCGGGGTCTCTTCGTGTAGTTCGAGCCCGGTGACCTGGGCGTGCTCGGGACCCCGATAGGTCCAGCGGAGAAGTCGCTCCACCGCGTCTGCCGGGCCTTCGTAGACGGCTTCCACGCGGCCGTCGGGCAGGTTACGCACCCAGCCCGAGACGCCCAAGCGGCGGGCCTCGAGGCGGGTGGATTCCCGAAACCAGACTCCTTGCACCCGGCCCTCCACGTACAGGTGGACTCGGCGTGTGCTCAGGGGAGGTTCGCCCTCCCGTGGAGTCCCGCCGGACGGAGACATCACGTCTCCCCCCGTGGGGGGTAGCCTTGCTCCCCCACCAGGGGGACGAAGCGCACGCCCAACACATCCCGCTCGGGGAACACGTCGCCTCGCCGGACCACCACCCGTAGAAGTTGGCTGAACTCGTCTCCCACCGGTATGACCAGGCGCCCGCCCTCGGCCAGCTGCTCCCGCAGGGGCGCGGGCACCTGGGGGGCAGCTGCGGTCACGATTATGGCGTCGTAGGGCGCGTGCTCGGGCAGGCCCAGGGTGCCGTCGCCCCGGACGACATGGACGTTGGTGTACCCGAGGGCGGCCAGAAGCTCGCGGGCGCGCTCGGCCAGGACCTGGTGGCGCTCGATGGTCCAGACCTCTGCGGCGATCTCCGCCAGGATGGCGGCCTGGTAGCCCGAACCTGTGCCCACTTCGAGCACACGGGTCTCGCGGTTCAGCTCGAGGAGCTCGGTCATACGGGCCACCACATAGGGCTGGGAGATGGTCTGGCCCAGACCGATCGGCAGAGGCTCGTCGTCGTAGGCGGCCCAGCGCACGGTCTCTCCGACGAAACGGTGCCGGGGAACTTTCTCCATGGCCTGCAAGACCCGGGCATCGCCGATGCCGCGGCGGCGCAGCTGCGACTCCACCATGTGGCGGCGAAGATTGGCGAAATCCCTCTCGTCGAGTTCGGTCGGAGCCATGTCGGCGCCTCCCCGGCAGGTCGGAGGCCTTGGCGCGCGGGACTATTCTTTGAGGATGCGCAGCCCTTTGTACTTCCGCTGTCTCCGTTTGCGGACCCGGTAGATGAATAGGAGGACGAAGACGACCAACAGGATGCCCAGTAGGGGCACCAGCACGAGGACCAGGCTGCCCACACCGGCGACGATGTCCTCAAAGAAGCTGACGAAAGGATCGGCCGCCTCCCCGGCGGCCGTGGTGACCCCGGGCCGGAGGGCGCCCTTGGCGGCATGGCTCGCCCCGGCCAGCGCGCCCCCCCCGATCATGCCGGCCACGACCACCCCCGTGTCCTGTTGTGCCAGGGCGGCGCCGAAGACGAAGGCGCCCGCGAGGATGCGCAAGGGGGTGGTCAGGAGGTCCTGAGCCGAATCCAACAGGGGGACCTTGTCGGCCGTGATCTCTACGAGGGCCAGTATCAGCAGAATGCCGATGACCCAGGGATTCTCGAGTACGGCGAAGACGGTCGCGTCCAGGTCGAAGGCACCGAAAAGGTCGTAGCGCGCGACGAGCCCCACCAACCCCAAGGGGAGGAACGCCCGCAGACCCGACAAGGTCGAAAGGCCCGCCCCCAGGCTGACGAAAGCCGCGATGTTGTCGAAGAGCGCGTCCATCCGCCGGCGAGTTTAGCACGGCGCCCAGTGCGGAAGCGTCCCGAGGCCGGCGGCGGTCACCGCTGCGATGAGCCGTGTCTTGTTCCGCCCGCACCTCCACCCGTATACTCGACCGACCGTGACGCATCGCAAGCTCGACAAGTACGAAGGCCGCTACGCGGCGCGCACCCGCGTCATGCGCTCCTCGGCCATGCGCGACCTCATGAGTCTCACCGCCCGGCCGGAGATCATCTCCCTGGCCGGCGGCCTTCCCGCCACCGACAGCTTCCCGCAGGAGATCTTCGAGCGCATCACCCAGGAGATCTCCAACACCCAGCGGGCCCTCTCGTTGCAGTACGGGCCGACAGAGGGTTTCGATTTCCTGAAGCAGGACATCGCCGAGGTCATGGCCGCCGAGGGCACCCAGGTCGATCCGGCCCACATCCTCGTCACCACGGGTGGCCAGCAGGCCATCGATCTCGTGACCAAGACCTTCGTCGATCCCGGCGACGTGGTGCTGGCCGAGGGCCCCTCCTACGCGGGTGCCCTCACCACTTTCAGCACCTACCAGACCGATGTGCTGCACATGCCCATGGATCAGGCCGGTCTGGACGTAGAGGCTATCCCCGGCGTGCTCGACCACCTGGCGGCCCAGGGTCGGCGGGCCAAGTTCCTCTACATCGTGCCGAATTTCAGTAACCCCGGAGGCACGACCCTGTCCCTGGAGCGCCGCCGGCGCCTGGTGGAGATCTCGGCTGAGCGCGATCTCTTGATCGTGGAGGACAACCCCTACGGCATCCTGCGCTACGAGGGGGAGGCCCTGCCCACTCTCTTCTCCCTGGACACGGCCGAGAACGTGATCTACCTGGGCTCGTTTTCCAAGATCATCTCGCCGGGCATCCGCACGGGTTGGATCGTGGCTCCACCCGCCATCTACCAGAAGCTGATCTTCGGTAAGCAGGCCACCGACCTCTGCTCGAGCCCCTTCAACCAGATGTTCGTGCACGCCTTCGTTTCCAGTGGAGCCTGGCGCGACTACGTGCAGAGGCTCATTGGTATCTACCGCTCCCGCCGCGACGCCCTGCTGGCCGCTCTGGCCGAAGAGTTCCCGGAAGG
>JAMDDA010000070.1 GCA_023488925.1 Actinomycetota bacterium | reverse complement strand
CCTCCGCCGCCGGCGGAGGGCAACGATGAGTGAGAGCTTCACTCGGGCCGTGCGGGAGGAGCTTGCCCGCGTCGGCGAGCCCCGGCGGTGCTGCCGCCTGGCGGAGGTGGCGGCACTGGTGCGCGCTACCGGCAGCTTCCACATCCGCGGCGGGGACACCGACGAAGAGCGCTACGGCCTGCACCTGACCACCAGCGTGCAGGCGGCTGCGCGCCTGGTCTTCACACATTTCCGCTCGTTCGGGGCCGAGGCCGATCTCTTCACCCGGAGAGAGGCGCATTTCAAGCGGCGCCTGCTCTACGAGGTGCATCTCCAGGGTTCGGCGGCCATGCTCCAGGCCCTGAACGAGCTGGGTACGCTCAGTGACAGCTTCAGGTTGGAAATGGGTCTGCCTTGGCGACTCCTCAGGCGGCGCTGCTGCAAGGCGGCGTTCCTGCGCGGCGTCGTCATCGGAGCCGGCTCGGTGAATCCGCCTTGGCGGGAAGCCCACCTGGAGATCGTCACCTCCCACGAGGCGCTGGCCGGCGACCTGGCGCGGCTGCTGGAGGGGCTCGCGTTCCACGCGGGGGTCTACGCGCGTCGCGGGAGCCATGTGGTCTACCTGAAGGGCCGGGAGGAGGTGGCCGAGCTGCTGGCCCTCGCCGGCGCACAGGAAGCGGCCCTGGCGATCGAAGAGCAGGCGGTGATGAAAGACGTCCGGGCCCGGGCCAATCGGCTGGCGAACTGCGACGAGGCCAACCTCCGCCGTACCAGCACTGCCGCCGACCGACAACTGGCGGCGATCGAGTACCTCCACCGGCGGGGCCTCCTCAGTGGGCTGCCTCCCGCCCTGCAGGAAATGGCCGCGATTCGGCGGGGGCATCCCTCTCTCAGTCTGAGCGAGCTGGCCGAAGAGATCCCCGAGCGGCTGGGGCGGTCCGCCCTGAACCACCGCCTGCGTCGCCTGGTGCAGGCCGCCGAGGCGGCGGGTTGGAGGCCGGGCGAGAAGAGGGCCTATGGTAGAATCGGCGGGCCGACAGAAACGGGCGTCGCCGGCAAACCCAGGAAAAGGAGAGGCGAGGGATGAGTGTGCGGGTAGGCATAAACGGGTTCGGGCGTATCGGCCGCAACTTTCTGCGGGCGGCCCGCAGGCGAGGCGCCGACATCGACATCGTGGCCGTGAACGACCTGACCGACGCTCCCACGCTCGCGCACCTGCTGAAATACGACAGCGTTCACGGCGTGTGGCCGGGCGAGGTCACCGTGAACGGTGAAAGCATCACGATCGACGGCGACACGTTCAAGGTGCTCTCCGAGCGTGACCCCGCCGCCCTGCCGTGGCGGCGGCTGGGGGTCGACGTGGTGGTCGAGTCGACCGGCCGCTTCACCGACCGGGCCGGGGCGGCCAAGCACCTGGAGGCCGGCGCCAAGAAGGTGATCATCAGCGCTCCGGCCAAAGAGCCCGACCTGACCGTGGTCGTGGGCGTCAACGATGCCCAATACGATCCCGCCCGGCACCACATTCTTTCGAACGCCTCGTGCACGACTAACTGCCTGGCTCCGGTGGCCAAGGTGCTGCTCGAGAATTTCGGCATTGAGCAGGGGTTCATGACCACCACCCACGCCTACACCAACGACCAACAGATTCTCGACCTTCCCCACAAGGACCTGCGGCGGGCGCGCGCGGCCGCCATGTCGATCATCCCCACCTCCACCGGCGCCGCCCGGGCCATCTCCCTGGTGCTGCCGGAGCTGAAGGGCAAGATGGACGGCATAGCCATGCGCGTCCCGGTACCCGACGGCTCGGTGGTCGACCTGGTGGCCACCCTGGGCCGCGAGGTCACCGTGGACGAAGTCAACGCCGCCATGAAAACCGCGGCGGAGGGTTCCCTGGCGGGTGTGCTCCAGTACACCGAGGATCCCATCGTCTCCATCGACATCGTCGGCAACCCCCACTCTTCGATCTTCGACGCCGGGCTCACGATGGTCATGGGCCGGCAGGTCAAGGTCGTGTCGTGGTACGACAACGAGTGGGGCTTCTCGAACCGCATGGTGGAGCTGGCCGGCATGCTCCTGTAGGGGTCCTGATGGCAAAGAAGACCGTGCGCGACGTGGAGGTCTCCGGCCGGCGGGTGCTGGTGCGGGTGGACTTCAACGTGCCTCTCGAGAACGGGCGGGTGGCCGACGATACCCGCATCCGGGCCGGTCTCCCCACCATCGAGTACCTGCTCGCGCAGGGAGCGAAAGTGATCGTGGCCTCTCACCTGGGCCGGCCGGAAGGCCGGCCCGAAGCAGCCCTGCGCCTGGACCCGGTCGGGGCTGCCTTGGCTCGTCTACTGGGCCGGCCGGTGCGCAAGCTCGACGAGCTCACCGGTCCCCTGGTCGAGCAGGCGGTGGCGCAGATGCAGCCGGGCGATGTGGTGTTGCTGGAGAACACGCGCTTCGACCCCCGCGAAACCGCCGACGATCCGGGTTTGGCGGAGGAGCTCGCCCGCTTGGCCGACATCTATGTGAACGACGCCTTCGGCGCGGCGCACCGTTCTCATGCTTCGACGGCGGGGGTGGCCCGTCTGCTGCCGGCGGTGGCCGGTCTTCTCCTGGACAAGGAGCTGCGCACGCTCGGCGCCCTGCTGACCGATCCGAGGCGGCCCTTCCTGGTTGTGCTGGGAGGCGCCAAGGTCACCGACAAGATCGGGGTGATCGAGCGGTTCCTGCTGCTGGCCGACCAGATCCTCATCGGGGGGGCCATGAGTTTCACCTTCCTCAAGGCGCAGGGCAGGGGCGTGGGTGCGTCGAAAGTGGAGGGCCCGGAAGGCCTGGAGGTGGCCCGGTCGCTGCTCGAGCGCGCCGCGACCTCTTCCTGCGAGCTCGTGTTGCCGCGGGACGTGGTGGTGGCCGATCGCTTCGCGGCCGATGCGACCCCGCTGGTGGTCTCGGTCGATGCCGTTCCGCAGGGTTGGATGGGGCTCGACATCGGTCCGGCCACGGCTCGTGACTTCGCGGAACGCATCGCCGGCGCGGCCACGGTTTTCTGGAACGGTCCGATGGGGGTCTTCGAGTTCCCGGCTTTCGCGGCGGGTACCGAGGCTGTCGCCCGGGCCCTGGCCGACTGCCCGGGCGTGACCGTGGTGGGCGGCGGCGATTCGGCTGCCGCCGTCCAAGAGTTGGGCCTGACCGAGCGCATGGACCACGTCTCCACTGGTGGGGGTGCGTCCTTGAAGTTCAT
>JAMDDA010000115.1 GCA_023488925.1 Actinomycetota bacterium | reverse complement strand
AGATCCACGACCGTCTCGCCCGGAAGGGGCTGAAGACGGCCGGTCTCGGTGACCCGCCCCCCCGCCAGGCGCACATCGACCAGGCTCCTCCCCGCCGCGCGCACATCGACCAGGCCCTCGGCCGGCGCCTGCATCCCGGCCGGACCCCCGCCGACCAGGCCCTCGGCGCCCAGGCTCCTCCCCGCCAGGCGAATGCCGCGCCCCCTGCCCTGCGGCCGCTCCGGCCTGGCCTCCCCTGCCCAGGCTCCGGCAACCGCGCATGCCTTCAACAGCATCTTCAGGAAGGATCGTCCCAAGGCGGAGGACCCGCCAGATCCCCCACCCGGGAAAGGCGTACCAGGGCGTCCTTGTACTTCGCATGCCGGAGGCCCACGATCTCGAGTATCACCTGCACGAAACCCCAGAGCGCACCGGCGACCCGGCCGGGATCGGTGTCGAGATAGACTTCCCCGTTGCCCACACCCGCCCCGGGCGTCTCTTTCAACGCGTGGAACACGGTCTTGCTCAGCACCGCATCCAGCGCGAGGTCCATCCCCTGAGATTCCAGGTACCGGAGCAGACGACCGCCTTCGGAGAGCCGAACCCGGGAGCCGTTCGATTGGATGAACACCACCACCGGGCCCTTGCCCGGATACACGAAAGGCGTCTCGGCGGCCAGGCGGGCTTCCCGGCGCAGCCGATCGACCTGGGCGGCTTCGCCCAGACACATGGCGACGAATTCAGCCAGCGACAATCGCTCGAACGGGTGCGCCACGGATCACTCCACCTCGGGGTCGGCAGCGGGGCCGGTGCCACCACCCGGCCCGCCGGCCTCCTGTGCGGGCCATGCTACCACGAGGCGGCCTCGGTCGGCCCCCTCCCCGGCAAGACGGCCGTCCCGCCCGGATGCACCACCGCCTCGGGCGCCCCGATTCACAGCAGGCCGCGCACAGCATCGACGAGCGCCACCAGCGCCGGAGCGAAAAACAGGGCCGGCAGCAGGTTGGCCACCTTCACCTCCCGCAGGTGGAGCAGGCGCAGCCCGATCGCCAGGACGAGCAGCCCGCCCGTGGCGGTCATCTCCGTGATCATGGGCTCGCTCAAAACCCGCGCCACGAACCCGGCCGCCACGGTCAGACTCCCTTGATAGACAAAGACCGAAAGAGCCGACAGCCCCACGCCCCAACCGAGAGTCGTCGCGAAAGCCAGGGCCGCGAAGCCGTCCAGCACCGATTTGACCACCAGGAGCTGCACGTTCCCCCGCAGACCGTCGTCTATCGAGCCCAGGATGGCCATGGGGCCCACACAAAAGACCAAGCTGGCCGTGACGAACCCGGTGCTGAACGTGGAGGACGATGCGGCCAACCGGGCCTGGAAGTAGTCCCCCAGACGCTCGAGAGCACGCTCGATGCGCAGAAGCTCACCGACGATGCCTCCGAGGAAGATGCTGGCCATCACGATCATGAAACTCTGCGTCTTGACGGCCATGCTGATCCCGAGCACGAAGGTCAGGAGGCCAAGGCCGTCGGTGACGATGTCCCGCACACGCCCGGGAAGCCGGCCGCCCAATACGGCCCCCAGCGAGCTCCCCGCCACCACGGCCACCACATTGATGAGGGTTCCCAGACCCCGCACGCCTCCGCCTCCCACCCCGGCCTCTCCCGAAGTGGTAGATGATATCATTCGCTTTCACGCCCTCGGCCGGGCTCCGGCCGAGTGGCTTGAGTGCAGCATTTCCCGAAAGTCTCCGAGGAGAGTCAGTGGCAACCGTCGTCCCGTTCCGTGCCTGGCGCTACGAGCTGAGCCGCGTCGGCAGCCTCTTCCAGGTCGCTTCCCCGCCGTATGACGTGATCGGCCGGACGTTCCAGGAAGAGCTGTACTCCCTCAGCCCCTACAACGTCGTACGGGTCGATCTGGGCAAGACATACCCCGAAGACGACGAGCGGAACAACCGGTACACGCGGGCGGCGGCCGCTCTCGCGCAGTGGAAAGCCGAGGGGGTGTTGGTGCGCGATCCGGAACCCACGGTGACCATCGTCGAGGAATCCTACGTGGGTCCCGACGGCCGGGCGCGCACGCGCCGGGGTTTCCTGGCTCTCGTACGTCTCTACGAGTTCAGTGAAGGGGTGGTGTTCCCCCACGAGAATACGCTCTCGGGCCCGAAGCGTGACCGCTATCAACTCATGGAGCAGACGCGCATGAGCTTGAGCCCGGTGTTCATGCTCTACTCCCTGCCCGACGACGCCATCATGGCCACCTGGGATGAAGTGGGGGAGGGGCGGCCCTCGGCGGCTTCCATGACCGATCCCGCCGGCACGACCACCCGGCTCTGGCCTACCGCGCACCCCGTACTCCTGGACACGATCCGCACGCGCCTGGCCGACGCGCCGCTCTTGATCGCCGACGGGCACCATCGCTACGAGACGGCCCTGCACTATCGGGACGCCCGCCGCGAGCGAGGCGACGGTGAGGGCCCTTGGGACTATGCCCTGGTCTACCTCTGCAACATGGACGATCCCGGCCTGGCCATTTTCGCCACCCATCGTTTGGTGAAAGGCCTGCCCCCGGAGACGGTCGCCGCGCTCCCGGGGTCCCTGGAGCGCTACTTCGGCGTAGAGGAGCTCACCGCCGATCCCGCCGAGGCACCCCGAGCCGTCCTCGCCTTCCTGGCGGCCCACGGTGAAGAGAGCGGTGCCTTCGGCCTTCACCTGCCCGGGCGGGGCACTTACGGGCTCTCCCTCCGTGACCCCGGCGCCCCGGAGGCCGCCGCCCGTGACAACCATAGCGAGGCCTACCACCGACTCGATGTGGCCATCCTCCACAACCTCATCCTGCGCGACACCCTGGGTGTCACCCCGGATGACGTGGCCGCCGGCAACCACATCACCTTCGTGAAGAACTGCGAGCGGGCTTTCGAACGCCTGGCCAGGGGCGAGTCGCAGGTGGGTTTCTTCATGAACCCCATCAAGCTGCACGAGGTGCGGAAGGTGGCCATGGGCGGCGAGCGGCTTCCCCAGAAGTCCACCTACTTCTATCCCAAGCTCCCCACCGGCCTGGTGTTCTACGATCTGGAGGGTGGACTGTAGATCCGGGTGGGCGCTCCGGCTGCGGGCCCGCACTCCGCCCGGGCGGGTTCGCGGCCGCCCTGGGGACGACGGTTGCCACTGACTCTCCTCGGAGACTTTCGGGAAATGCTGCACTCAAGCCACTCGGCCGGAGCCCGGCCGAG
>JAMDDA010000118.1 GCA_023488925.1 Actinomycetota bacterium | reverse complement strand
CCGGACATTCAGCGACCCAGACCATGGCGAGAGCATCTTCCCGATTGAGCTCAAGTGCTTCCTCGAGGATCTCCGCAAGGGTGACGAGCAACTCCTCGCGAGTGCTCTCCTGGCAGTTCACGCCGGGGATCTCCTCGATCCAGCCGATCCACCAATCACCGTCGTGCTTCACAATGGCCGTGAATTCCCCGTGCATGCCGGTTCTCCCTACGCTGCTATCGGTCCTGACAGCCCTCATTCTATCCCCCAGTTCGGGCCTCGCGTGGATCCCCGGCCACCCTTGCGATGTACGATGACTAGGGGAGAGGCGCAATTCATGGAATGTCGAGAGATCTGGTTCTCGTGTCACGCCATCGAGCGAATGTTCGAGCGTGGCTTGTCACCGGAAGCGGTCCGCGCGGCAACCGAGTCCGGCGAGGTGATCGCGGAGTATCCCGATGACACGCCATAGCCGAGTTGGCTCGTGCTCGCCGTGCCCGACAAGCAGGCGATTCATGTGGTCGTCGCACGTGAACCCGAGTCCTTTCGTTGCCATGTTGTCACCGTCTACCTACCCGATCCAGAACTGTGGAGTGATGACTTCAAGACCAGGAGGCGGTCATGAACTGCACGATCTGCAAGACCGGACAGACTGGCCCAGGCAAGGTGACCGTGACCCTCCAGCGGGGAGAGTCGGTGGTGGTGATCAAGGATGTGCCGGCTGACGTCTGCGACGATTGCGGGGAGTATTACCTCAGCGAGGCTGTCGCGGAACGCATCTACGCCTTGGCCGACGAAGCCGTCGCGCGCCACGCCGAGGTGGAGGTCGTGCGCTACGCGGCCTGAGGCAGGAGGTTCGGTTTGGACTTCTTGGTCGTTCTTTGGACCGACGAGGACGGGGTCTGGGTCGCTGAATGTCCGGCGCTGCCCGGGTGCGTGAGCCAAGGCTCCACCCGCGACGAGGCTGTGGACAACATCCGCGAGGCGATTGAGGGCTGTCAGGAGGTGTGGGCGGAGCGGGGGCTGTCGCTGCCGGTCGAATTCGTTGACGTCAGCATCCGCGACGTAGCCCCAGACTTCGGCGAAGCCGCCAGGCGCTTGGAGCTCGCTCAGAACCTCTGGGACGGCATGGATCCCACCCTCACCGAACTACCGCTCACCCCGGCGATGCAGAAGTTGCTGGACGAGCGCCTCGCGGAGCTCCGCTGTGATCCGGATGTCGGCGAACCGGGGGAAGTCGTGGTAGTCCAATTGCGGCAGCGCCTACGTGAAGGACGAGCGGATGCAGTTAGGTAGCCGCAATCATATCGGTGCCATTATCAGCGTCGCGAGAAGCGGCGGATCCTGCACGACGGGAGCCTCCTGATGCCCCCCCGCGACGCTTTCACCACCATCCGCACCGAGGGCGCCCTGCTGCCCTGGGATCTACTGGCGCGGGTGGCCGCCCTCGACAAGGACCTCGGCGGCCTCACCCCCGACGCCTACCACCTCTCCGGCGAGAAGCTGAACGAGGCCACCAACCGCGCCTGGAACCGCCTGCAGGGCGCCTGGGCCGCCTTCCGCGACGAGACCGCCGCCCTGCGCGATGGCGGCGCCTCGGCCACCGCGGCGTCCGGCGGAGAGAGCGCCGCTACGACCCGCGTCTCGGGCGCGGCCGTCACAACCGGCGGCTCCGGCGCCGCCACCACCTCCGGCGCCGCCACCACCTCCGCCGCCGCCCGCGCGCTCGACCCCGGCACGGCCGCCGCCGCCCGCTCGCTCGACCCCGGCACCACCCTGGCCGCACCGCGCGCGTCAGACCCCGGCACCACCCCCAGCCGGGAAAAGTGGCTCCTCCCCCTCTTCCAGGAGCTCGGCTACGGCCGCCTCCCCACCGCCAAGGCCCGCGAGGTCAATGGTCGCAGCTATGCCATCTCGCACGGCTGGGGGCAGGTGCCCATCCACCTGGTCGGACTGAACGTCGACCTCGACCGGCGTACTCCCGGCGTGGCCGGCGCCGCCCAGGCGAGCCCCCACTCCCTCGTGCAGGAGTTTCTCAACCGCTCCGACGAGCACCTGTGGGGCTTCGTCTCGAACGGCCTCTCCTTACGCATCCTGCGCGACAACCGCAGCCTCACCCGCCAGGCCTTCGTGGAGTTCGACCTCGAAGCCATGATGACCGGCGAGGCCTACGCCGACTTCGCCCTCCTCTACCTCCTCTGCCACCAGAGCCGGGTGGAGGCCGAGCGGCCGGAGGAGTGCTGGCTCGAGCGCTGGAGCCGCGCGGCCGAGGCCCAGGGCACCCGCGCCCTCGATCAGCTGCGCAAAGGAGTGGAGGAGACCATCGTAGCCCTGGGCACGGGCTTCCTCGCCCACCCGGCGAACACCGAGCTGCGGCGAAAGCTCCAGGAGGGCGGCCTCTCCACCCAGGACTACTACCGCGATCTCCTGCGCCTGGTCTATCGCCTGCTCTTCGTCTTCGTGGCCGAGGATCGGGGGCTCCTGCTCGATCCCGCGGCCTCCGCGGAGGCGAAGTCGCGCTACACCCGCTTCTACTCCACCGCCCGCCTGCGCCGCCTGGCCGAGCGCCGGCGGGGAGGCCGGCACGCGGACCTCTACCAGGGCCTGCGCCTCGTGCTCCGCAGACTCGGCGAGGACGGGGGCTGCCCCGAGCTCGCCCTACCCGCCCTGGGGAGCTTCCTCTTCTCCGCTGGAGGTCCGGCCGCCCTCGGCTCTCTCGAGATCGCCAACCGCGACCTCCTGGCCGCCGTGCGCGACCTCGCCTTCACCACGGAAAGCAACGTCCGCCGCGCCGTCGACTACCGCAACCTGGGCAGCGAGGAGCTCGGCTCGATCTACGAGGCCCTACTCGAGCTGCACCCCGAGGTGAACGTGCCCGCCCGCACCTTCACCCTTACGAGCGCCGGCGGGAGCGAGCGCAAGACCACCGGCAGCTACTACACGCCCACCAGCCTCATCCAGTGCCTGCTCGACTCGGCGCTCGACCCGGTGCTGGCCGCGGCGGCCAAGGCGAAGGAGCCCGAGGCGGCCATCCTTGCCCTGAAGGTCTGCGACCCGGCCTGCGGCAGCGGGCACTTCCTGGTGGCGGCCGCCCACCGCATCGCCAAACGGCTGGCGACGGTACGCACCGGGGACGAGGAGCCTTCCCCCGAAGCCCAGCGGGCCGCGCTTCGGGATGTCATCGGCCACTGCCTCTACGGGGTGGACCTCAACCCCATGGCCGTCGAGCTCTGCAAGGTGAGTCTGTGGATGGAGGCCCTCGAGCCCGGCAAGCCCCTCTCCTTCCTCGACCACCGCATCCTCTGCGGCAACAGCCTGCTGGGGGCCACCCCGGCGCTGCTCGCGGCCGGGGTGTCGGACGAGGCGTTCAAGCCCCTCGAGGGCGACGACAAGCAGGTGGTGTCCGCGCTGCGCAAACAGAACAGACGGGAGCGCACCGGGCAGGGCACCCTGTTCGCGGGCACCCTCCCGGCCCTCGACACCCGGGCCCTGGCAGAGACCCATGTGCACATAGACCACCTGCCCGACGACTCCCCGGCCGGCGTGCACGCCAAGGAGGAGCGCTACCGGCGCCTGGCCGCCTCGCCCGAGTTCCGGCGGGCCAAGCTGGCCGCCGACGCCTGGTGCGCGGCCTTCGTCTGCCGGAAGAGCCTGGGCGCCCCGCCGGCTGTGACCCACGACGCCTTCCTGCGGCTGGCGGAGGATCCGGAGAGCGTGCCCGCCGCGATGCGCGCCGAGGTCGAGCGCCTGGCCGAGGAGTACCGCTTCTTCCACTGGCACCTGACCTTCCCGGACGTCTTCCGCACCCCCACCCGGGGCGCCCGCCCCGAAAACGAGCAGACCGGGTGGAGCGGCGGCTTCGATGTGGTATTGGGGAACCCGCCGTGGGAGCGCATCAAGCTCCAGGAGCAGGAGTTCTTCGCCCGCAGCCGCCCGGCCATCGCCAACGCCCCGAACGCGGCCGCCCGCAGGCGGATGATCGACCGGCTGGCCGAGGAGGACCCGCCGTTGCACGCCGCCTTCCTGGCCGCCCGGCGCCGGGCCGAGGGCGAGAGCCACCTGGTCCGGAATTCGGGCCGCTATCCCCTGTGCGGACGGGGCGACGTGAACACCTACGCCGTCTTCGCCGAGACCAAGCGCGCGCTCGTCGGCCCGACCGGCCGGGTGGGCACCATCGTCCCCTCGGGCATCGCCACCGACGACACCACCAAGTTCTTCTTCCGAGACCTGATGGACGGGCGCGCGCTGGTCAGCCTGTACGACTTCGAGAACCGCGCCAAGCTCTTCCCCGCCGTCGACAGCCGCATGAAGTTCTGCCTGCTCACCCTGACGGGCGCGGCGGCCCCGGCCACCCGCGGCGCCGAGTTCGCCTTTTTCTGCCACCGGACCGACGACCTGCGCGACCCCGAGCGGCGCTTCACCCTCTCGGCCGAGGACATCGCCCTCCTCAACCCGAACACCCGCACCTGCCCGGTGTTCCGCACGCGCCGGGACGCCGAGCTCACCAAGGCCATCTACCGGCGGGTGCCGGTGCTGGTGCGCGAGGGGCCGCCGGAGGAGAACCCCTGGGGGCTGCGAATCAGACGCGTCTTCGACATGAACAAGAAGGAGGTCCTAGACCTCTGCGTGACCGCTGATAGCGGCGGCCGGCGTGCTGGATTCCTCCGCATGTACGAATCGAAGCTCATGCACCAGTTCGACAGCCGGTCCGCCACATACTCGGGCGATGCGGTGTCAGACGTGAGTCTCGGCCGGCACCAGGATCCCGGCTACGCTGTCTCCACTCGCTTCTGGATTCCAGAGAAGGAGGTCCGGGCGCGCCTGCGCGACCTGTGGAGCCGTGAGTGGATGCTGGTCTGGCGTGATATCTGCCGCAGTACTGACGAGCGCACGACGATCGCCGCGATTCTGCCTTTCTCCGGAACGGACTTCACCTTGCGTGTCGGCTTTCCGTCGGCAGTAGACGCGGCAGAGGCCGCGCTGCTCTGTGCGGGCCTGAACTCCTTCGCGTTCGACTTCGTGGCCCGGCAGATGACCGGCGGCACTCACATGTCGGACTACGTCATGAAGCAGTTGCCCTTCTTGCCGCCTGGGTCCTTCCGTGCACCTGCCCCCTGGTCCCCAGACGAGACCGTCGCCGACTGGATGCTTCCCCGGGTGCTCGAGCTCGTCTACACGTCGGGGGAGCTTCAGCCCTTCGCCCGCGACTGCGGGTACGACGGCCCGCCCTTCGCCTGGGACGAGGAGCGGCGGTTCCAGTTGCGGTGCGAGCTGGATGCCGCCTTCTTCCACCTGTACGGGATCGAGCGAGAGGACGTCGAGTACATCATGGAGACGTTTCCGATCGTCAGGCGGAAGGATGAAGCTCGGTTTGGGGAGTATCGGACGAAGCGGGTGGTGCTGGAGGAGTACGATGAGTTGGGCAGGATGGCCGGCGGTAAGTTCCAGTAGGTCAGCCGCCGAACAGGATGAGGCGCGGGACACCACGAGTGCAGCGAGCTATGGCGCGTCAGCATACCCGGGAAATAGAATCTGTTACGGAAGGGGGTGGGCACGTGGAACAAAACGAGGTAAACGAAGCCTTTGAGATTCTCCTTGAAGAGATCGAAGAAGTGGCTAATGACTTAACCTATACAGGTGCCGAAGCCTTTCACACCGGCGACTACGAAAAGGCAAACAAGGCCATCGAAGAAGCCACTCGTTTGAGTGATTTCCGGGAGAAGGTTCGTGCTTTGCAGAAGGAATGGGGAACGCTCTTGGTGGCCCAGCCAGTGCGCCGGAGCAAAATCTCAAAAAAACAATCTGCCGTAAAACTGAGAAGAGGACTACGCACAGCGGAAGATGCCTTCCGCGAGCCACTCTTGGCGACCCTAGTGGAGTTGGGTGGAAGCGCCCCTGTGGGCGAAGTACTTGATCGCATCGAGAAAAAAATGAAAGGCGTTCTCAACGAGTATGATTATCAGCCGCTTGCTTCTAATCCCAACTCCGTACGCTGGCGCAACACTGCCCAGTGGTGCCGCAATACGTTGGTTCGCGAAGGGCTGATGAAGTCTGATTCTCCTCACGGCATATGGGAGATCTCCGATTTGGGAAAAGATCGGGTGGGATAAGGATTCGCTGCGACGTGAATCCGTGGAGGCGATCAAGACGACCGAGAGCAATGCGTCTTCCTTGACACCGACCGAGGGCATCAAGTTGACGTTCCCGTCGACCGCTGCCGGAGCGGTGGAACTGTGGTACAATCGCCCCTCTTATGACTGAGCCTCTGCGCGTCATCAGCATCTCCCGCCGCACCGACATCCCGGCCTTCTACACGGAGTGGTTAGTGAACCGGGTCCGGTCCGGGTTCTGTGATTGGATGAACCCGTTCGGAGGGCAGATCTACAGAGTCTCACTGCAGCCGGAAGACTGTCTGGCGCTGGTGTTCTGGACCCGCAACGCCCGGCCGCTCATCCCGCACCTCGCCGACCTGCGGGCAAGGGGCTTTCAGTTCTACTTCCAGTACACGATCAATGGGCATCCGCGCGAGATCGATGCGAATTCACCTTCCCCAGAAGCTTCTGTGGCCGCGTTTCGGGAGCTTGCCCAGATCATGACCCCCAACCTTGTGATGTGGCGCTACGACCCGGTGCTGATCAGTCGGGTGACTCCGCCCGAGTACCATGTGGAGCGCTTCGATGAGCTGAGTGCGGCGCTGGAGGGGGCCACCGAGCGGTGCTACGTCTCCTTTCTTGACGTCTACGGAAAGACACAGCGCAATCTGCGCCGAGTGAATGAGAAGCTGGGCCTTGACATGCGCCGTCCCGAGGCGGACGAACAGCGCGCGCTGCTGGCCGCGTTCGCGGAGATTGCTGGAACCAGGGGCATGACCGTACACGTTTGCTGTGACGAGGCGGAACCCGGCCTCGACGTCCATCAGGCGCACTGCATCGATGCCGATGTGATCCGGCGGCTTCGGCCTGACGCCCATGCTCGGCTCAAGTCGGTTTCCAGCAGACCCCGATGCGGTTGTGCGCAGGCAGTGGACATCGGGGCCTACGACACCTGCACATTCGGCTGTGTCTACTGCTACGCCACGAACAGTCGAAACGCGGCACTCCAGCGCCGGCGAAGCCACGACCCGAACGACACGATCCTCTGGCGGCCGAGCACCCTGAGGGGAGTGGACTTGGGTACCCGCGAACAACGCCCCAATCAGCTCGGCAAGAAGCGGGACCGGGCGTCTTCGTCACCGACTCTGTTTGATGAAACGAGGGACCGCAGCCAATCGTGACCGAATCATCACCTCGGGCCGCGGATAGCCCGGTAATCCATACTCTTGAGAATCTGATCGCTCCCGGACTGCGGGCTCGTTTGTCGCCCTATGTGGAGGCGGCACAACTGTCGGTGTTGTTCGCGCGCGCCCCGGACCCGCGGAGGAGGGAAGTTTCGACCAAGGCTATCCTCGAACATGAGCAGCGCCGAATCGCGCAGCTGGCGGAGCACTGGGCCGCTTTTGCCAAGGGCAACAAGGACTTCGCAGGAAACGACTACCGAGAAGCCGACTTCCTCGACGCCTATCTTGCCTACTACTTCAGCGTCAACGTGGCCAAGGTGCAGCTCGTGTTGCTCGATCTGGTGCGCGCGCGCAGGCTCCGGGGGCCCATCCGGCTTCTGGATCTCGGCGTGGGAACCGGCACCACGGCCGTGGCGCTGCTTGATTTCCTGTTGGTGTGGAGCCAGGTCTGCGACCTGCACGGCGAACACTTCCCGGTCAAGTCCGTCGAGCTTGTTGGAGTCGACCGAAGCGAAATGGCGCTGGCGTGGGCGAAGCGGGTGCTGACCGGCTATGCGGATGCACTGGCTCACAGGACCGGCAGTGTCTATAGCCGCGGTCGGCTGGCAACTACAGAGCAGTGGGCGCGCGCAGCACGCTGGACGCGCCACGACCTGGCTGCGGCCACAGCGCGTGACCTCGCCGAATATTCACCGACGTTGGTTGTTGCCTCCAACATCTGGAACGAGCTCGGGGGTCGAGGTCGAAAGGCGGTCGAGGCTATCCTGGCCGGGTTGCCGCCCACCGCCTCAGCGGTGCTTATCGAGCCTGGGACGGAGAAGTGCGCCCAGCACCTCATGGGATGGCGCCGGCGCTTCCTTGGCTCCGTTCAAGGCATGGTTTCTCTCGGGCCCTGCGGCCAAGAGTTCGGATCTCACCTGCCTGCGGCCTGCGATACCTGCTGGCATGTTCGTCGAGAAGCCTTCCAACAGACGGCTCTCTACAGGGCTTTTCGCACTGCCTGCTCCGCTTTGGTGCCGGATCAACGTTCCTTTGATGAGTTAGAGAACCATCTTCTTTCCTGGAGCTACGTCATGCTGGGTAGGCGGGGCACTACCCGTGCGTCGGAGGGGAGTCCCACGCGGGCACCAGAGGGTGCGGAAGGCACTTTGGAGTCGATTGAGGCACGCTACATCGGCTCTTATTCTAACCGCAGCGGGAATCACATCGACCAAGACCCGTTTCTTTCCGCGGACAGCACTAAGGCTCCGGAGTTTCTGAAACTGTGCCCGGTGCCCTTCGGTGTTAAGAAGATCGCCTTTGCCCGCCGACCCGGGTTTCAGACTCCCCGCCTCCGCCACGGAGAGAAGATCACGTTCAGAAACGTCACCCGTCGCGATGTTAGAGGCGTACCATGTCTGTTACCGGCGGGTGGCCAAGACGCGCCCGGGACTCAAGTGGTCTTGTTGAACAATCGCGCAGCGCCTGGATTCCTGCACGAATATGACGAGAACACCCGGGCAGCAGTGGATGAGCTGGCTCATCGTCTGTTCGGTTTTGCGGAAATGCGTGGCTTTCAGCACGAGATCCTGGAGCGGGTGCTGACCGGCCGAAACATTCTCGGCATCGCCGCCACTGGGGGCGGGAAGAGCGAGTGTTTCATCCTTCCCGCGATACTGCTTCCGGGAATCACGATAGTGGTATCGCCTCTCAAGTCTCTGATGCACGATCAGTACCATCAACGCATCCGGGATCGGTACGGACTGCACCATCTGACTACATACATCAATGGAGACGTTTCCGTCCACGAACGTGATGCTCGGCTCAAGCGTATGGAGCAGGGTTGTTACAAACTCGTCTATTTCACTCCCGAACAGCTTGAAAGGAGCCACGTACTTGACAGCCTACACCGGGCAGACCGGGCCATCGGGATACGCTACTTGGCCATGGACGAGGCGCATTGCATCTCCCATTGGGGTCACGATTTCCGACCAAGTTATCTGAACATCACCCGACGCCTGCGGGACAATAGACGGGGAATCCGACCCGTGATCATCGCCTTGACGGCGACGGCCAGCCCGCCCGTTCGTGCTGATATCTGCGAGGAACTCGAACTCGATCCGCGGTCCATAGACCAGGGCGGTGATGTGCTGGTCCACTCGGCAAACCGGCCGGAGCTTAACCTGGTGGTCCGCGTCGTTCGCAACACCAGTGAGAGAGCGACAAGAATCGTCGAGGACCTGCGCCAGCTGGAGTCGTTGAACAAGGCGAATGATGACCCAGGCGCCGCTCTGGTGTTCATGCCGTACACCGGCGGCAATCCGGACGGGGTTGAAGGCGGTTCTGGCGGCGCCCAGAGCCCGGGGGTCTCTCACTTCGCCTCACATCTCGAGCAGGAGTTGGGGCGGAGAGTGGCCATCTACCACGGAAAGATGGACTCAGACGACCCAAAGGCCGAGCTCGAGCACACCAATGAAGACGCAGGGTCCGTCGCTTTGGGCAACATGAAAGGCCGCACCCGTGAGAAGGAGCAGGAGGCCTTCATCAAAGGCGACCGCGACATCATGGTGGCGACCAAAGGTTTCGGCATGGGTATCGACAAGCCCAACATCCGGTACTTGATTCACCGCAGTCCTCCCGGCAATCTAGAGGCCTACGCACAGGAGGCCGGGCGGGCGGGCCGGGATGGCGAAATCGCTACGGCCATTTTGTACTACAGCCCCCCCGGCCCCGGGGAGGATCAAGACCCACAGGGCTGGTTTTACCCCAGCGACTACGAGATCCAGAGGCGGTTTCTCGCCGAGAAGTACGTCCGCGTGCAGGATGTAGCTGCGATGTGGTTATTCCTTCAGCGTCCCGAGCGGCGCCGGCTTGTCGTCCGCAAGACTAAGGGCGACCGGGCCACCTATGTGTACTTCACCAATGACGAGGCGATCCACTTCCTGGACGGGATAGTCGGGCAAAGATTGCCCGGAGGACACGTTTTTGCCTGGCCGGATTTCCCGCCCAGAGCCAGGAAGGAGAATGACTGGGGTCAGCACGAGACGATTCTGGACCGGGGGCACCTTTACTCGCAGAAGACAGAGTACATAAGGAGGATCCTTGCGGTCGCGTATCGCATCCGCCCCACGGCCGCAGGTCGTTCACACCTGGCAATAATAGAAAGCGTGCAGGAGACCGGTGCCTGCACGCAGGAGGCCACGATAAAGGATTGGGATGGCATCCTGGCCTCCAACGTCTATTTTGGAGTCGTGTTGAGGCGGTCCGGTATCGACTACGAGGAGTTACGCGAGCTGCTCAGACAGCCCGATCTACTCCCCCTGGCCCAACGTCTTGGAATGCCGCTTCGAGAGTTGACCGGCATGTTGCGGGACATTCAGCTCTGTTCGGGATACCGCATGAAGACCGGGAGGTGGGTGGGGCATCTCCTTGACTTCAAGACCATCCGTCCGCCCAAATATGGCCCGGCCCAAGAAAAAACAACGCTGGCCGAGTGGCGCGAGTATGCGGGTGCCTGGAAACGCGCCAAGCCGGATGAAGTTTGGAAACGCGCCCGCCGTAACAAGCGATCGGCCCCCAGTCTCGACGACTACTTCTGGTGGCCGGAGTTGAATCGTTCGGTCGGGTGGGAGGTACGCCTGAACGACCGGTTCCCTAATGATGCGGTCGAGGAGTACCTAAAGCAGTTCGCCGACCTGATGGAAGACAGAGAACGCACCGATTGGGATTCATACCGCCGTCTACTGACCGCATACATCGGAGTCCGCCCCGACGGGGGGGTAGACGTGTGGACCAAGCCCAGAAGCTGCCTGCGCGCTGTACTGCTCGGCTACCTGAAGTCGCAGGAGGTCATCATCGGGGGCAATTGTCTCAGCTGCAACGGATGTCTTCCGGAAAGGGACCTACACAAGTACACAGTGGAAGAGCGACGCGCGGTCGTAGTCCGCATGTCGGAGGCCGCCGAGGAACTGTTTGCGAGAATCGAGAGTTCGAGCCACGCCTTTCCCGATCTCGGGGCGGTCCGAGATCTGTTTGCCGAGATCGAACGTGAGCGGTCACAAAGTCGGTCTCTCGACAAGTACTTTGAAGGTTGGTCTGGACGCCTGCTCGAAGATGAGCCGGAGCACCGAGGCGCTCTAGTCGCCCGCTTGGACGCCATGAGCCGCGGTCTGCTTCCAGTCGATCCCCTGGAAGCAGGATCCTTATCGGCTCGGCTGGCGCGGCTGGTGACTGCGGAGGACGCCTCAATGGTGTGGGAAGTGATGTCCCGACTGCACGAGGTCGTCCCCGGCGAAGCTGACGTATACCTTGCCCAGGCTGCCGTGAAGCGCTGCTTGTCGGATACAGCGGGTGAAATCGAGGCGTACCGCAGGCTGCTGGAAGCTCGGCGCGCGCAGACGGTTTCGCCGTCGGATGCTCAACTGAGAAGCGTCTGGGAACGAATGCGCTCATTATGTGCACCCGCAGGACCAGAGCCGGACTCGAACTTGTTCGCAGAAGCTTCGATATCCCTTGCACGCCGAGCAGAAAACTGGCGTGACTCCCGGGATTTATACGCCGATGTTTTCCGCCCCTTGCTCAACAGGCAGGACGATTGGCAGGCGGTGAAGGACGAGATCACCGCCCTAGCGACGACGTCCAGTGGTCTGCCGAAGCCTGCCGTATTCGGACTTCTTGCGGTTTGGCTCGAGGCCGGTGACGCAGGCGATCCTCGCGAGCGTATGAACCTGGCGCTCGAATGGTTGGAAACCAACGATGATCTTCTCCGGGGACCAGACGTTCCCGGCGGCACGGCGGGGTTTGTCGCCCTCCTGGACCCTGCGGGAGTCGTACCGCGCGCCAAGATTGCTGCCTGGGCGGCGCGATGCCTGTTGCTGGGAGAGGATGCCGGCCCTGAAACCGCCGTCTTGGGGGCAGACTTTGTTGTTCGGGCTCTTGCAGACGGTGCCGAGGTCGAGGGGGAGGTTCTTCGGGCCCTTGCGCAGTGGGTAGGTGAGTCCGAGACCGTGTGCCGGGCATTCGAACGCACTATCTTCGAGAATCACAGATTGGACGGAGGCAGGCGGAGTGTCATCTTTGGCACGGTGCTGGGAGAGCCCAACTTTGACTCCTGGGCAGCATCAGACAGATGGCTCGGACTGGTCCAGAAGATGCCCTCGGTCTCACTCCCACACGACACCGCTCTCCGACTCGTACGAGCTGCCCGCCGACTCTGCGAGGCACATCCAAAGGGTACGGCCGTGTGCCTTGAAGAGCAGGCCGGTGAGGGCGCTCTCGACCGGCTCAAGTGCTTGGTCGTTTCTTCGCTTCGGCACACGGACGAGGCCGAAGAGGCCCACCGCGAACTAGTTTCACTGCTTGCTGCTCACCCGCCGTCCTTGGCCGAATACGTGGAAATGTGTCTGCAGGACGCAGATGTACCGAGGGCCCTGGTGGAGGATGGTTTCGCTCAACTCGTCGCCACCGACGACCATTGGTCGGTAATGACACTGGTTCGCAGTCTGCGCAGGTGCCCAAATGCGCTCTTGCCGATAACCCTCCCACGCGCAGTGGCCTTGGCGGAAGCAGTCACCGACTTCCTCGAGGAGGATGGCTCGGGCAGATTCGAGCGGGCCAGAGCGGCCGATATCCAGAAGCTGCGGTCGAGACTCGATCCCGTAGGGAGCGTCGACGGCGCCGATCTTTTCGTCGCTGCGCTCGATGAGTTGCGGAAGGGGTGGAACCCCGGTTGGTTGACACCCATGCAGTACGAGGCGGAAGCACTGGTCATGGCCCGACGATACTCGGAGGCGGAGGCTCTCTGCGCACGTTACCCCGGATTGAAGATAGACCTTCAACGGCCGCTTGGAGATCGGCCTGGGAAAAAGGCCAGCGCTGGGGGCGACGAGCGATCTGCTTCGCCGGAGTCGGCGATATATGCCAGGGTCGCGCGGCATGCGATGGAGAACGTGCGCGCGAAGATGCATCGGAGAACAGGATCTCGGCGGACCCGAACAACTGAATTCGGCGGGCGGCTAAGAAGGGCAGGCGAAAGTACGGCCCGATGGCTATCGCGAGACAGATGACCGGCATGTACTCAGCAGCGGACGTGAGAAGGCGGACAGCAAGAGGTGGCACTTCGGTCGGGCCGCCAACTTCGCCAGATTCCCTACGGGGTACCTCGTGACTAGCGGCGCGACCACGAGGCCGTGCGCGGCGGAGCCAACCCCCTTGGGAATTTCACGCGGCTCGAGCCCATGGCGGCGCGACGCTCGGCGCCGGCAGGCACCTGCTCGCCCTACATCCGGAGGCCGGCGCGGTCATCGCCTATCACGGCGCTCTACAGTTCTCCGGCAAAGCGCACACCCTGTGGAACCGCTTCCACTATCTGACCTGCGGCCGTTGGCGACCGTTGACGGTCGAGGGGGCCACCTCGAGGCGCTTCGCCGCCACTCTCCCCGCAAGCCACGGTACCTGGAGGCGACCCGCACACCCGGGAGGCTCGTGCATCCCTGGAATCTCGTTGTGCTCGAGTACGTGCTCGAGCGTGGGTGGGATCGTCACCATCCGTTGGCATGAGGTGGCCCGCCGTGCCTCGTGACTCCTTCGACGGCCTTGGCGACTGGGAAGGCTCACGGCGTCGCCCCGTCAGGAACTCGACCGACCCCGTGGTCCGCGAGATGGTGCGGGCATGCTCCGCGGGGGACCGGGTCTGCATCCACTACTCCCGCGGCGACGGGACGACACAGCAGCGCTGGATCCGTCCCGCGGCCGTTTTCACCGTGGACGGCTATTCCGCCGTTTACGTGCAGGCCTTCTGTGAGCTGCGTCAGGCTGAGCGCGTGTTCCGCGCGGATCGCATGCGGCTGGTGGCAGGTTCGTCACGTGCCGCTTCGGCGCCCTCCCGCACCCAGACCCGTCCGAAGCGTGGCCGACCGGCGTCTCCCGATCTCTCCCGAGCGTCGACCGATGCGCCGTGGCAACGCGGCTCGGGCGGTCCCAGCGCGCCGCGCAAGGCCGACCCCGGCAAGGCCGCGCGCACGGATCCCGCGTGGCAACGATTCAACAGGCTCCTCTCCTACTATCTCGACTGCATCCGCGAGGACGAGGGTTTCGGGGTGGCGGTCAGGATCAGCGATGCGGGCGACAAGTGGCTACCCTTGGCCACGCGCGAGGCGTGGGCGTTCTCAGGTGACGAGGGGCAGGAGGTACCTTTGACTCCGGCGGACAAGTCGTTCGCTTCGTACCTCTGGGAGAGTCGCGCGTCAACGTCGCTGTTCTACGGCTACCCGGTGTTCGTGCAGACCGGGAAAGATGGGCATCCAGTCGTCTATCCAGTCCTGTTGCTTCCGTTGACCCATGAGGCCGACGAGTCTCGCCTGCACGTCACGCAGGGTGACGGCTGGCCGCGATTGAACGGTGAGCTGGTCCGGGCTCTGGGCCTGCGCCGGGAAGAGGTCCGTGTCCTGCTCGACTCGCTGGGTCTGGGAGCGTCGGACGCGGAGCCGCCCACGGGCGGCCTCGTGCAGTCGGCAGCACGTCTGCCGGAGCTCGAGGTCTTCGCGGACCCGGCCGAACCCATCGATCCCGCGGCCCTCACGACTCCCACCGGGCATCCGCTCTGGGTGAAGCAGGCGGGCCTCCACAACTGGGCAGGTCTCTACTTCGCCGACCGGCCCACCTACACGAGAAGCCTCGAGCGCGAGCTCACCCAGCTGCGCGACTCCGTGCCCGAGGACCAGCTTGCCCGCAGTGCTCTGCGGTTCTTCTTCCGGTCCTCGGAATCGGCAGGCCCAGTTTCTGACCGGCCACCCGCGGGGGTCGTCAAGGTGAGCCCGTTGAACGAGGGTCAGACCCAGGCAGTCAGGGCCGGGCTCAGATCACCGGTGGCGGTGGTGACCGGACCTCCCGGCACGGGCAAGTCGCAGGTCGTGGTCAACGTCCTCACGAACGCCTACCTGACCGGTCAATCCGTCCTCTTCTCCAGTCGGAACAACAAGGCCGTCGACGTCGTAGAGGAGCGCATCGGTGGGTTATCACAGGGCAAGTTGTTGCTTCGGGCCGGGTCTCGCTACTCTGCCCGCGACTTCCGGGGAGAGATCCTGAAGTTCTTGGCTCATGCTTTGGCGACCCAGGCAAGCACGGCCGAGCGGGCGGAGTGCGACCGACTGCGGGCGCAACTCGCGGAGCTGAACGAACGGATAGAGAACGCTCTCGGCCGCCTGGAGCGGATCCGCGTCACGCGGGACCGAGTCAACCAGCTTGATGCTCGGATCGTCCCGGCCCGGACTGTCTTCTCGGCGGAGTGTCTGGCGCAGCTCGAGGTTCTGGCTGCGGATCGCCGAGTGCTGGGTGCCGCCCGCCGGGTCGTGGCCCGCATGGGGAGCCGGGGCGGGCCGCCCCCGTCCGCGGGTGGCTGGCTGGCCCGCCGACTGGGGCTCTGGCGCGCGAGGAGGGTGGCACGGAGGGCGGTCCGTCTCCTGGAGGAGTTCCCAGCAGTGGTGCCGGAGGCTCTCTTCGCAACGAACGCAGACGACGCCTCGGCCGTGTCCGTCTCCGAAGGGCTGGGTGAGCTGTGGAAGAGGCTGGAGCTTGCGTCCCTAATATCCGAGTATCGGGCGGCCTATGCAGAGCTCGCGGCGCTCCCCCGTCCGGAGGCCCTGGCCGCGGAGGTGGCCCTGTGCGCGGAGCACTCCCTGGAGGCCGGTCGGTCGCTGGTGGATCGGGAGGGCCGGCTCGCCGGCGGCCGGCTCGACCCGGATGCACGGCGGGCGCTCGGGGAGCTCAAGGCGACCATGGAGAGGTTGAGCGGCGAGTCGCTGGAGTCGAGCACCTACGCAAAGCTCCGCTCTGATCTGACCCGGGTTTTCCCTACAGTGACCCGCGCCGTACCGCTCTGGTCCGTCACCAACCTGTCCGTGGGAGGCACCTTTCCGCTGAGTGCGGGCCTCTTCGATTTGGTGGTGATCGACGAGGCGAGCCAGTGCGACATACCCTCGGCCATCCCTCTCCTCTTCCGGGCCAAGCGGGCCATGATCATCGGCGACCCCAACCAGCTCCGGCACATCTCCCGGCTCCCCCGGCTCCGGGACCGCCAGCTGCAGCACGTCCATGGCCTGGAGAACGCGGCCGACCAGCCCTACACCTTCGGGGCCAATTCGCTGTTCGATCTGGCGAGCGCGGTGGCCGGTGGGCTCAAGATCGCCGAGTTGACCGAGCACTTCCGCTCGCACGAGGCCATCGTGCGCTTCAGCAACGAGCGCTGGTACGGGGGCAGGCTACAGGTCTATACCGACTACGCCAAGCTGGCTCCGGTGCCGGATGGGCCGGGGCGCACGTCGGTCCACGTCACC